>NZ_JBEFAK010000060.1:0-54103 GCF_040137845.1 Nonomuraea sp. B19D2
GTGAAGCGGAGTCTGGCGCCCGCCCCCTCCCGGGCGGTGACCAGCATCTCGGACTCGCTGTCCCCCGGCAGGACCAGGGTGGCGGCGACCGAGCCCAGCTCCAGGGTGGTGCGCGGGGCGACGTCGAGGTCCAGGTGGAGGCGGTCGCCGCCGAGCGGGCCCGCCGCCGTGGAGACGAGGTGCACGGTGTACGGGCCCGTCTGGCGCAGCGTCAGCGGGGGCGCCGAGGCCAGGCGGTGGATGAGGGTCCGGCCATCCGGGGACAGGGCCGTGGCCACCGCGGCACCGGCCCGCATCGCGCGACGGCCGGACATCAGGAGACGTGGGCCGCGTGGGTGTGGGCCCAGGCGCTCACCTGTTCGGAGACCCAGCCGGCGACCGTGGCGGCGGTGGGGTCCTGCCTGATCGAGGTGAACAGCACCGGCCTGTCACCGCGCACGGCCGCCGCGTCGCGGTCCATCACGTCCAGGTCGGCGCCCACCATCGGGGCGAGGTCGGTCTTGTTGACGACCAGCAGGTCCGCCGTCGTGACGCCCGGGCCGCCCTTGCGCGGCACCTTGTCGCCGCCCGACACGTCCAGCACGAAGATCTGCCTGTCGGCCAGCCCCCGGCTGAACGTGGCCGTCAGGTTGTCACCGCCGCTCTCCACGATCACCAGGTCCAGCGGGCCGAACCGGTGCTCCAGGGTCTCCACGGCGTCCAGGTTCGCGGCGATGTCGTCGCGGATGGCGGTGTGGGGGCAGCAGCCGGTCTCGACGGCGAGGATGCGCTCCTGGTCGAGCACGCCCGCCCGGCGCAGGAAGTCCGCGTCCTCGGTGGTGTAGATGTCGTTCGTCACCACGCCCAGGGACAGCGACGGGCCCAGCGTCCTGCACAGCGCGGCCACCAGGGCCGTCTTGCCGCTGCCTACCGGACCGCCCACGCCGAGCCGCAGCGCCCGGCCACGGCCGTCGGGGGCGTGGTGCTGGTCATCATGATTGGCGCCCATATGTCGTGATCCCTTTCCTTATGAGACGAACAACCTGACCTCGGCCCGCGCATGCTGCTCGGCCAGGAGGTCAAGGGCCGGGGACGAGTACGCGGGCAGCTCCCCCCAGAGGGGAGCGTGGGGGTGCGCGTTCGCGGCGGCGAAGTGAGCCTCCGCGGCCACGGCCGCCAGGTCTGGGGTGAGGTCGGCCAGTAGCCCGTGCACGGCCACCGGATCGAGCCCGAGGAGCCGCACGGCCGCCGTCGCGGGCCCGCTGATCGCGTGGTACGCCGCCGCCATGGCCGCCTCCTCCGGCGTGGCGCCCGCCGCGTGCGCCGCCACTCCGAGGGCGATCGGATGATGGGGGTTCGGTACGTCCCGCGCAAGCTCGTCCAGCACCGGCGACGGCCACACCCGGCGGGCGACCCTCAGCAGGAGCCTGCCCTGCGTCCTGGACGCGTCCCGCTGGGCGGGTGCGGCGGTTCTGGCATCGACCTCGGCGTCGAGCAGCACCCACGGCGACTCGGCGGCTGAGGGCGCGGCGGGCGGGAGCAGGGCGGCCGGCGAGGTGGCGGCCTGGGCGCAGGCGGCGGCGGTCAGGGCGGCGGCGACCGTGCCCGCCGTGTGGAGTCGTCCCCGCAGGAAGCGGGCCAGCGAGGGCACGTCGTGCACCGCGCCCGCCGTGACGGCCCGTTCGGCCCCGCCCGAGTGGGCGTGGCCGCCGGCCGGCAGGCGGGAGTCGGCGAGGAGGAGCAGGGCCGGGTTCATCGCCATCAGAAGAGGAAGTAGCGCTGGGCCATCGGAAGGCTGGCGGCGGGCGCCGGCTCGACGAGGTCGCCGTCGATGCGTACCTCGAACGTGTCGGGAGCCACCTCGATCCGGGGCATCGCGTCGTTGAGCGGCATCGATGACTTGCCGCGCCGCCGTACGTCCGCCACCGGCGCCAGGCGGCGGCGTACGGACAGGCCGTCGGCGAGGCCGGAGTCGAGCGCGAGCGGGGCGACGAAGTGCAGGGAGGTGGCGGCGGCGGTCACCGGTGAGGCACCGAACATGGGGCGGGGCAGCACCGGCTGGGGCGTCGGGATGGAGGCGTTGGCGTCGCCCATCTGCGCCCAGGCCACCACGCCGCCCTTGAGCACCAGGTCCGGCTTGACCCCGAAGAACGCCGGGTCCCAGAGGACGAGGTCGGCGAGCTTGCCGCGCTCGACGGAGCCGATCTCGCCGTCCAGCCCGTGGGCGATAGCCGGACATATCGTATATTTCGCGATATATCGGCGGGCGCGCAGATTATCTGCAGGCCCGCCGAGAGAGCCGCGACGGCCCTTCATGACGTGCGCCGTCTGCCATGTACGGATGATCGTCTCCCCGATCCGCCCCATCGCCTGCGAGTCCGAGCCGATCATCGAGATCGCCCCCAGATCGTGCAGCACGTCCTCGGCGGCCATGGTGGTGGGCCTGATGCGGGACTCGGCGAACGCCAGGTCCTCCGGGATCGACGGGTTGAGGTGGTGGCACACCATGAGCATGTCGAGGTGCTCGTCGAGCGTGTTGACGGTGTGCGGCCGCGTGGGGTTGGTGGAGGAGGGCAGGACGTTGGCGTAGGCGGCGACGCGGATGATGTCCGGCGCGTGCCCGCCACCGGCCCCCTCGGTGTGGTAGGCGTGGATCGTCCGGTCCCCGATGGCCTTCAGCGTCGACTCCACGAACCCCGCCTCGTTCAGCGTGTCCGTGTGGAGCGTCACCTGCACCCCGGCCGCGTCCGCCACGCTCAGGCACGCGTCGATGGCGGCCGGCGTCGAGCCCCAGTCCTCGTGCAGCTTGAAGCCCGATGCGCCCGCCCTGAGCTGCTCCATCAGGCCCTCGGACGAGACGGTGTTGCCCTTGCCGAGCAGCGCGAAGTTCAGCGGGTACGCGTCCAGCGACTCCAGCATCCGGCCCAGGTACCAGGTCCCGGTGACGGTCGTCGCCTTCGTGCCCTCGACGGGTCCGGTGCCGCCCCCGACGATCGTGGTGACACCGGACCCGATCGCCTCGTCGAGGAGCTGCGGACAGATCAGATGGACGTGCGAGTCGACGGCCCCGGCGGTGAGGATCTTGCCGTTGCCCGCGAGGACCTCCGTGGACGGCCCGATGACCAGATCGACGCCGTCCATCGTGTCGGGGTTCCCGGCCTTGCCGATGGCATGGATGCGGCCGTCGCGGATGCCGACGTCGGCCTTGACCACGCCCCAGTGGTCGAGGATCACCACGCCGGTGATGACCAGGTCGGCCGCGCCCTCCGCCCGGGTGGCCCGCGCCTGCCCCATGGATTCGCGGATCACCTTGCCGCCGCCGAAGACGGCCTCGTCGCCGGGTCCTGAGGGCCCGATCGACAGGTCCTCGGTGACCTCGATGAACAGGTCGGTGTCGGCCAGCCGGATCCGGTCGCCGACCGTGGGCCCGTACAGTGCCGCGTAGCGGGCGCGCGAGATCTCAGCCATCTAGCGGCCCCGCCCACTCCGGCCGCAGCCCCGGGACCACCCGGTTGCCGGCCAGCGGCACCAGCGTCACGTCGCGCTCGACGCCCGGCTCGAACCTGATCGCCGTCCCGGCCGGCACGTCGAGCCGCCTGCCCCAGGCCGCCTGCCTGTCGAACTCCAGCCCCGGGTTGGCGGCCGCGAAGTGGTAGTGGGAGCCCACCTGCACCGGCCGGTCGACCGTGTTGACCACCCGCACGGTCACCCGCTCGCGCCCGGGATTGAGCGCGAGAGCGCCCTCGGGGTGCACGTACTCGCCCGGGATCATGGGATCGGCCTGTGTACGGTGACCAGCTTCGTGCCGTCGGGGAACGTCGCCTCGATCTGCACGCTCTCCAGCATCTCGGGAACGCCTTCCATGACGTCGGCCCGGCCGAGCACCGACCGGCCGGCCTCCATCAGCTCGGCCACGGTGCGCCCGTCCCTGGCCCCCTCCATGAGGAACGACGCGATGATGGCGGTAGCCTCGGGATGGTTCAGGCGCAGGCCCCTGGCCTGCCGCTCGCGCGCCACCCCGGCGGCGACGTGAATGAGCAGCCGTTCCTGCTCGTGTGAGGTAAGCCGCATGGCCGGACCATAGGAACCGGCGGTTTCGTGGCTGTTGCCGAGGGATGTCGTGTTGGTTTCGTGCTGCTTCTCAATCGCCATATTGCAGGCATGTCGTACGCATGGGCGCCGCCGAGGAGCTGCTAGGCCGACCAGGCGCGCGCCGACCTGACGATCTCCTCCAGGTGGTCGCTGTGCGCGCCGCGCCAGTAGACCTGGCCGCACTCGCCGCACCGCCCGTACGCGTCGTAGTTGCGCTCCGTGCCAGCCTCCAGCAGCGGCGCCACCTCCTGCTTGGCGACCGGCTCCAGCTCGCCGTTGCACGCCGTGCACCGCGTCCACGGGCGCAGCGGCGGGGTGAAGCGCTCGAGCAGGTCGCGGAGCTGGTCGGCGGGGCGGGAGCCGCGCACGTACGCGCCCAGCCACAGCGCGCGGCGGCGCAGCAGGCCGCGGTCCTGCGTGAGCAGCACCCGGCGCTCCTCGTTGGCCTGCACCACCAGCGCCGGGTCGTCCATGTCGTTGTGGTAGGCCGCGTCGATGCCGAGCAGCCGCAGCCGCCGCGCCAGCGTGCCCAGGTGCACGTCGAGCAGGAAGCGCGGCTCGCCCGGCAGCGGCTGCGGGCGGGGGATCGGGTGCACCTCCACCACGTCACCGGGCACGAGCTGGTACGAGGGCGGCACTCCATGGCCGTCCACGAGCATCGGCCCCACCTCGGTCAGCGGGATGCCGAGCGACTCGACGTGGTGGCCCAGCGTGGAGGTGCCGTCCGGCGTCACCTGCTGCCATTCCTGCCGCCGGCTCACTGGCAGGAACATCGTCAGGTCCGAGGCGATGCGCAGGCGTGCGTCCAGTTCGCTCACAGAGTCCATTCTGGTGGACCAGATAACGTGAATTCATGTCGATATCCCGCCGCGCCTTCCTCGGGCTCCCCGCGCTGGCCGCCGGATGCTCGGCCTCCGGCGGCAAGTGGCCCGAGCTGCGGCTGGCGACCGGCGTGACCGGCGGGATCTACGAGCAGCTCGGCGACGGGCTGGCGGGGGAGCTGCGGCGCGACGGGCTCATGGTGCGGGTGATGAAGACCGCGGCCAGTGTGCAGAACCTGACGATGATGACCGACGGGCGGGCCGACGTGGCGTTCGCGCTGGCCGACAGCGCCGACGACGCCGTCAGGGTGCGTCGCCAGCCGGTGTCCGCGCTGGCCAGGGTGTACATGAACTACGCCCACCTGGTGGTGCGCCGAGGCTCCGGCATCGCGGCGCTCAAGGACCTGGCGGGGCGGGCGGTCTCCATCGGGCTGGAGGGCTCGGGCACGGCGGTGACCGCCACCCGGGTGCTGGCCGTGGCCGAGCTGGCCGAGCCCGCCGAGATCAGCAGGCTGGGCCTGGACGAGTCGGTCAATGCTTTGCGCGACGGCGAGATCGAGGCGTTCTTCTGGTCCGGCGGGGTGCCCACACCTGTCCTGGTCTCGTTCGGGGACATCGAGCTCGTGCCGCTCGATCCGCTGGTGCCGGTGCTGCGCCGCCGGTTCGGCCCGCTCTACGAGCACGCGCTGGTGCCCCCCGGTGTGTACGGCAGCGGGAAGCCGGTGCCGACCGTCGGCACCCCCAGCTACCTGATGTGCCGGACCACGCTGCCGGACGATCTGGCGTACATGATCACAGAGACTCTCTTCAGCGCCCGCGACCGCCTGCAGGCTCCGTCGGCGCCGGGCGGGCGGCTGGACATGCGCTACGCCATCGGCACCGGCGTCGTCCCGCTCCACCCGGGCGCCGCCCGCTACTACCGGTACGCCTACGGCTGAGCCTTCAGGCGCAGCTCCACGACCAGGCCGCGCGGCACGGCGGGCAGCAGCGCCAGCGTCGCCCCGCACGTCCTGGCCAGCTCGGCGGCGATGGCCAGGCCCAGGCCGCTGCCCGGCACGTTCGCGTGCGCACCGGACCGCCAGAACCGTCCCAGCGCCTCCGCGCGCTCCTCCTCGCTCAGCCCCGGCCCGTCGTCGGCCACCCGCAGCACGCCGTCGTCCAGGGTGACCGTGACCGTGCCGCCCTCGGGCACGAACTTCTGGGCGTTGTCGAGCGCGATGTCCGCGATCCTGGCCGCGGCCTCCGGAACGACCTCCGTTTCGGAGATGTCGGCCACGAGCCGCACGCCCTTGGCCGCGTACACCTCCCGCCAGGTCCCCAGCCGCGGCGCGAGCGGGATCTCCTTGCCCTCGACCACCGCGCCCGCCTCCACCCTGGCCAGCGCCAGCAGGTCCTCAACCAGCAGCGCCAGCCGGTCCAGCTCCGCCATCGCCTCGTCGAACTCGGCCGCGCCCTCGCCCTTCAGATGCGGCTCGAGGTTCTCCAGCCGCAGCCCGAGCACGGTGAGCGGGGTGCGCAGCTCGTGGGAGGCGTCCGCCACGAACGCCCGCTGCCGCTCCATCGCGCTGGAGACCGCGTCGGCCATCGCGTTGAAGCGCTCCTCCAGCCGTCGCAGCTCGGAGGGCCCGGCGCCGGGGTGCGCACGGGCGTCGAGCCTGCCGTGCGCGATGGCCTGCGTGGTGCGGTCGAGCTCGGTGACGGGCCGCAGGATCCAGCGGGCCAGCTGCCTGGCCGCCAGCGCGGAGTACGCCAGGGCCACCAGCGCGCCGAGCGCCAGCGCGCCCCACACCAGCGACACGTCCAGCCTGGCCCGGCCGGTGGGGGCCTCGAGCAGCACCACTCCGGACAGCTGGGCGTCCCGTCCCGCGGGCTCGGCCAGCAGCACCGTGGCCGGGCCGAACGGGCTGATCGTGGGCAGGTCCTCGGTGGTGCGGCCGGACAGCGCGAGCCGGGTCGCGTCCTGGTCGTCGGCGTCGAACCGGCCCGCGGTGGCGAGGATCGAGCCGTCGCGGTCGCGTACGCGTATCGCGGCGCCGTACAGCTCGGCGTAGCGGTTGATCTCGGCGATCAGCCCGGCACGGTCGTCCTCCCTGGCCGCCTGGTCGGCCAGCTCGGCGAAGCGCGTGGCGTCGGCGCGGCGGTCGAGGAGGAGGCGGTTCGTGCGGTGGGAGGCGTAGGCGAAGCCGAGCGGCACGGCCAGCCCCGCGATGAGGAAGACGATCAGCGTGGTGAACGTGACCACCAGGCGGGAGTTCACGCCGTCGAGCCCAGCCGGTAGCCGGTGCCGCGCAGCGTCTCCACCAGGCCGGGACGGCCGGTCTTCGAGCGCAGGTTGGCCACGTGCACGTCCAGCGACCGGGACGCCGACAGCAGTGGGTCGCCCCAGACCTCGTCGAGGATCTCCTCCCTGCCGCGCACCACGCCGGGCTCGCGCGCCAGCAGCGCCAGCACGTCGAACTCGCGCCTGGTCAGCGTCACCGGCTCCCCGGCCACCGTGACCTGCCTGGACTCCAGGTCGATGCGGACGTCGCCGACGCTCACCACGTCGTCGCGGGCCGGCCGCGGCCGGGTGCCGCGGCGCACCACCGCCTCCATGCGGGCCATCAGCTCGATGGTGCGGAACGGCTTGACCAGGTAGTCGTCGGCGCCCGAGCGCAGCCCGCGCAGCACCTCGCGCTCCTCCGTACGGGCCGTGACCACGATGAGCGGCACCGCCGACACCCGGCGCAGGCGGCGCAGCACGTCGAGCCCGTCCATGTCGGGCAGGCCCAGGTCGAGCAGCACGAAGTCGACGCCCCCCGCCAGGCGGAGGGCGTCGACGGCCAGGCCCGCCCGGGTGACCTGGTGGCCGTGCCGGGCGAGGGCCGTGGTGAGCGCGGACGCGAGCCGATCATCGTCCTCGACTAAGAGAACTCGCATACGGCCAGGTTAGACGCGCGCCGGGACCGAATCCTTCGTTGCCTGCTCGGCGCGTGTGAGGGCGGCGTCCCTCGTCTCGCGCATGGTGAGGTAGACGACGAGCGACACGGCGGCGCAGCCGGCGACGTACCAGAAGAAACCGGACTCGATCTTGTTGTCCTTGAACCACAGCGCCACGTACTCGGCGGTGCCGCCGAACATGGCGTTCGCGATGGCGTAGGGGAGCGCGACGCCGAGGGCACGCACGTTCGTCGGGAAGAGCTCGGCCTTCACCACGGCGTTGATCGAGGTGTAGCCGGTGATGATGATCAGGCCGCACAACGAGAGCACGAGCCCGCCGCCGAACCCCTGGACCCCGCCGAGCGCCGTCATCAGCGGCACCGTGCCCAGCGTCGACCCGATGCCGAACGTGATCAGCAGCGGCCTGCGCCCGATCCGGTCCGACAACGCCCCGGCCAGCGGCTGCAGGCACATGAAGATGAACAGCGCGCAGAAGCTCACCAGCGTGGCCGTCTCCTTGGGCAGACCGGCGGTGAGGCTGAGGTACTTGGTGAGGTACGTCGTGTAGGTGTAGTACGCGACCGTGCCACCCATCGTCAGGGCGATGACCAGCAGCGCTTCCTTCTTGTGGGCGAGCAGCGCCTTGATCGTGCCGCGGCTGTTCGGCTTGACGTCGCGCTCCTCCTCGTCGTACGCCTCGGTCTCCAGGAGGTTGCGGCGCAGGTAGAACACGACCGCGGCGGCCAGGGCGCCGACCACGAACGGGATGCGCCAGCCGTAGGAGCTGAGGGCCTCCTTGGACATCGTGTTCTGCAGGATGATCTGCAGGCCGAGGCCGACGAGCTGGCCGGCGGTCATGGAGACGTACTGGAAGCTCGAGGCGAAGCCGCGGCGGCCGCGCGGGGTGGCCTCGGTGAGGTACGTGGCGCTGGCCGCGTACTCGCCGCCGACCGAAAGGCCCTGCAGGAGGCGGGCCACAACCAGCACCACGGCGCCGAAGTAGCCGACCGCTTCGTACGTCGGCGCGATGGCGATCAGCAGGGCGCTGGCCGACATGAGCGTGACGGTGAGCGTCAGTGCCGCCTTGCGGCCCTTCCTGTCGGCGTACCGGCCGAGCAGCCAGCCGCCGAGCGGGCGCATGAAGAAACCGACGGCGAAGATGGCCGCCGTGTTGAGCAACTTCGCCGTGTCATTGCCCTCAGGGAAGAAGGACGCGGCGAAATAGATGGCGAAGCTGGAGTAGACGAACCAGTCATACCACTCGACCAGATTGCCGACCGATCCGCCGATCACTGCTTTCCAGGGCACGCGTGCCTTGCTCATGGTGGAACCTCCTGGGGGGAGTAGGTGCAGGCCAGAGCCTCTCCGCAGAAGGATGTTCGGACAAGGGTTGTAGGCCCATATCTAACGTCCGCTTAACATGCACGCAACCTTCGGCCTATAGGGCCCTACAGCGCCCTTGTAGCGGCCTACAGCGCCCTCTACAGCTCCCTATAGCGCCAGCCGCCACTCGTTCCACTCGTCGAAGAGCTCGAAGCCCATGGCCTCGTTGATGGCGAGCATGTGGGCGTTGGAGGTGGCGTTCCAGGTGATGATCCGCTCCAGGTGGGGCTCGTGCTCGTGGAGCCAGAGCAGGTTGGCGAGCTTGAGCAGCAGGCCCAGGCGGTGGCCCCGGTGCTCGGCCAGCACCGTCGTGTCCGCCTGGTTGCCCCAGCCGGTGGAGCGGTCGGCCTCGAGGTAGATGCGCGTGTATCCGGCGGGAGCCCCGTCGGAGTCGCGGCGGGCGATCATCGTGTAGGCGGTCTGGCCGCGGAGCGGGATGCTCTCCTCGCGGTGGCGGATGCGGTCGAGGTTGAAGTCCTCGTCCTCGACGTCCACGTCGCGCGGGGCGTCGTTCATGCCGTTCATCAGGGCCGCGAGGTCGGGGATCAGCTCGGGTGCGGCCGGTCCGGTCCAGCGTTCGAGGTGGTAGCCCTCGACGCGGGGAAGCATGCGTTCCAGCGCGTCCCAGTCGGCCTTGCGGAGATCGAGCGTGCGGCGGGCCTCCACCAGGGAGACCGTCATGCCATGGGCGAGCGCGAAGCGGGCGCCCACGCCGGTGGTGGGCGTCTCCGTGAGGAGCAGGGTCCTGCCCTGGGCACGCAACCGGTCCAGCGCGTGCTCGAACAGCGCCGCGCCGAGCCCCCGGCCGCGCCGCTCGGGGCGCACCAGGAGGGGGAAGAGCCAGCCCATGTGGGTGTTGTCGAGCTGGGGCAGCGACAGCCCGTAGCCGCCGACGACCTTTCCGTCCTCGACGACCACCCACAGCTCGGCCCGTTCGCCCGGTGTGTGCGTGGCGACCTCGTGGCGGAAGCGGGCGAGCGAGATCGTCGGGCCCGGAACGTCGGCGTAGCCCGCCAGGTACGCGTCGTGCAGGCCTGTGACCAGGTTTCCCGGCCGGTCGAGGTCAATCGGCTGGATGCGCATGTGCCCAGCAAACCGCACGTGCGAACGGCCGGGCGAGCGAATTTACTGGCGGTAGTTGTCCACCTCGTTGGCCGGGCGGGCGGCGGCGTGGTCGGGATCCTCACCGGCGCTGCGCCTGGCCCGGCGCTGCCTGAGCAGGTCCCAGCACTGGTCGAGCGCGAACTCCAGCTGCTTGATGCGCTCCTGTTCCTCGTCCGTGGTCACCTCGCCCTTGCCGAGCTTGTCGCGTAGCTCGTGCTCCTCGGTGACCAGAGCACTGATCTTGGTGAGAATCTCGTCGTCCCGCATGCCCCAACTCTAGTTACTGGTCTTGTCGGGCCTCCCACCCTGGCGTGGGGTTCATGCCTGGACCCACCGCACGCTGATCGCGGACTAACTGCGTTCCACGATTTGAGATTCGGGACGGCGCATCCCGAGACGTCTGGTAGCGTGCATGGCATGCTGCGTGGGCTGCTTCTTAGCTGCCGCGGCGGGGGCCTCTAGGCCGGCTCCCTCGCCGCGGGGCCAGTCATGCGCGTCGGCCGCTTTCATCCGACCGACGAGGAGCCAGCAGACATGACCGCTCAGCAGCCCAGCCCTATGCCGATCCATCGCTATGAGCCCTATCAGCCCGTACGCCTGACCGACCGCACCTGGCCCGACCAGGTCATCACCAAGGCGCCCCGCTGGTGCGCGGTCGACCTACGCGACGGCAACCAGGCCCTGATCGACCCGATGGACTCCCATCGCAAGCTCCAGATGTTCGAGCTGCTCGTACGCATGGGCTACAAGGAGATCGAGGTCGGCTTCCCGGCGGCCTCGCAGACCGACTTCGACTTCATCCGGCAGATCATCGAAGAGGACCGCATCCCCGACGACGTGGTCATCCAGGTGCTGACCCAGGCCAGGCCGGAGCTGATCGAGCGCACCTTCGAGGCCATCGAGGGCGCCAAGCAGGCCATCGTTCACCTGTACAACTCGACCTCCACCCTCCAGCGCCGCGTCGTGTTCGGCCTGGACAAGGACGGCATCACCGCGATCGCCGTCGAGGGTGCCAAGCTGGTCAAGAAGCTCGCCGAAGCGACCGACGTCGACGTCTACTTCCAGTACTCTCCCGAGTCGTTCACCGGCACCGAGCTCGAATACGCCGTCGAGGTGTGCGACGCGGTCAACGACGTGTGGCAGCCCACCCCCGACCGCAAGGTCATCATCAACCTGCCCGCCACGGTCGAGATGGCCACCCCCAACATCTACGCCGACCAGATCGAGTGGATGCACCGCCACCTCAAGCGCCGTGACTCGATCGTCCTGTCCCTCCACCCGCACAACGACCGCGGCAGCGCCGTGGCCGCCGCCGAGCTGGGCTACATGGCGGGCGCCGACCGCATCGAGGGCTGCCTGTTCGGCAACGGCGAGCGCACCGGCAACGTCTGCCTGGTCACCCTGGGCATGAACCTGTTCTCCCAGGGCATCGACCCCGAGATCGACTTCAGTGACATCGACGAGATCCGTCGCATCACCGAATACTGCAACCAGCTGCCCGTGCACCCGCGCCACCCGTGGGGCGGCGAGCTGGTCTACACCGCCTTCTCCGGCTCCCACCAGGACGCCATCAAGAAGGGCTTCGAGCACCTCGAGCGCGACGCGGCCGCGGCGGGCGTGCCGGTGGACGAGTTCACCTGGGCGGTGCCGTACCTCCCGATCGACCCCAAGGACATCGGCCGCACGTACGAGGCGGTCATCCGCGTCAACAGCCAGTCGGGCAAGGGCGGCGTCGCGTACATCATGAAGGCCGACCACCAGCTCGACCTGCCGCGGCGGCTGCAGATCGAGTTCTCCAAGGTGGTGCAGGCCCGCACCGACAGCGAGGGCGGCGAGATCAGCCCGGCCGCGATGTATGAGATCTTCCGCGACGAATACCTCCCCAACCCCGCCAACCGCTGGGGCCGCCTCAGCCTCATGGCCCACCGCCACGAGTCCACGGTGGACGACAAGGACCGCATCGGCGCCGACGTACGGCTGGACGGGGAGATCCGCGAGATCGCGGGCACGGGCAACGGCCCCATCTCGGCCTTCATCGACGCCATCGCGGGGGTCGGCATCCGGGTGCGCGTCCTCGACTACGTGGAGCACGCGATGAGCGCGGGCACCGACGCCAAGGCGGCCTCTTACCTGGAGTGTGAGGTCGACGGGCAGGTGCTGTGGGGCGTCGGCGTCGACGCCAACACCACGACGGCCTCACTCAAGGCCATCATCTCGGCGGTCAACCGCGCTTCCCGCCCATAAGGCCACGTACTGATAACTCGACCGCGCCCCCTCCTGATCGGGAGGGGGCGCGGTCGAGTTATTGATGCCAAGAGAGTTTTCGGCCATTCGCATATGTATGCCAAAAAGGGCGCCTTAGCGCTCGCTTGCTCGCTTCAGGTAAGCTCAACCCGGACTAACCGGCCGAAGTAGATCTCAGGCAGCACCGACAAAGCCGGCTGGAGCGTCGCGGATGCGAGCCGATCGACGAGGAAAGTCGCACGGGCGCGGGTGCCGTATGCAAGAATTGACCTAAGCCTCAGGCCGGAACTGACTGCGAGCAGTTCTGTTCGTATCAATTTCCGGCTTAGCGGACTGAAGGCATCCAAAATCGAAGGCATGTACGCCGGCGGCGCGCGCCGCACGCGCGGTAATAGAACAACCGAATCCCGGACAGATCTCATTCCTTGCATTGGCGACACAGGAAAGTCGGGAAACCGTGGCAGGTATTATCGCCGCACTCCTTGATGGGCGCGAGATCTCGAAATATTTGATCGGTATTGCAGACGTCGAGGCCGAGTGGGATCTCTATAAAATCAACACCGATGCGAGCGGGTGGATCGGCACCGGCGACAACGGAGTCGCAATCGACGAGGCTCAAAGTGAAAGATGTATGATCAAATACGAGTTCTGGGATGGACCGCGGCCTCCGTCCGACTCGTGGGACCGAAGCTGGTCCGGAAGCGTACGCCTGGCCTCGGGAAGAGTGTTCTCTATAAGTGGCCATTCCGGTGACGCGTTTCATGGTGCCGAGTTCGATCTCGGCCGGCGGGACAACGTCTTGCAGGTCCAAATCCATCGCAAGTCCCTGGGTTACGAAGAGTTCACGCCGGACCTCATCAGCTTCACTCTGCTGAAGGTGCAATTTTGGCTTGCGCCGCTGTAGGCAAAGGTAGGCGGAGTTCGCGTTCAACCTCATGGCCCACTGCCATGAGCCCATGGTGGACGACAAGGACCGCATCAGCGCCGTCGTACGGCTCGATGGGGAGATCCAGGGGATCGAGGGCATGGGCAACGGCCTCATCTCCCGCACATAAGACGACATACCCATCGCTCGACCGCGCACCCGCGAGGAGGTGTGGTCGGGCCGTTGGGGTTCTAGGAGCCGGGAGTGCAGCCGTAGAGCCGGCCGTAGCGTTTCTGGGCGATGCGCATGAGCTCGATCAGATCACTCATCGCATCCCTACCTTTGGCGATCCGGGACAGGTAAATGTCGATCATTCCATCTTTGCCGCCGCAGCGGAATTTGGCGCTCGCTCGATACGGCTGCTCGGCCAACAAGCCCGGCGAGCCGCGCCATGCCTCCTCAGTGCGGCAGCCGGAGACCGTGATCTGCGGCTGGTGGCCTTCCCGCGCGTAAAAGGGGATGAACCTCGCCAGGTTCGATGCAAGGCTGGGCTCGTGAGCGACACGCAAACCGTGGTCCTGGTCGAGGGAGCCAGTGATAAGTCGGCGATCGAAGCGTTGGCCGAGCGCCGTGGCCGGAACCTGGCGGCCGAAGGCGTCTCCCTGGTGGCGATGGGTGGTGCCACGAACATCGGGACGTATATCGGCAGGTTCGGCCCTCCCGGTCGCAATCTCCGGCTGGCCGGTCTCTGTGACGTCGGGGAGGAAGGCGACTTCCGGAAGGCCCTCGAGCGCGCCGGCCTTGGATCCGATCTCAGCCGAAGCGATCTGGAGGCACTCGGATTCTTCGTGTGCGTCGCTGACCTGGAAGACGAGCTGATCCGCGCCCTCGGCACCGCCGCGGTTGAGCGCGTTGTCGATGCCGAGGGCGAGCTGCGTTCATTTCGTACGCTCCAGAGGCAACCCGCATGGCGCGGGGGCACCACTCACGACCAGCTGCGCCGGTTCATGGGATCAGGCGGTGGCCGCAAGATCCGCTACTCCGGCCTGCTCGTCGCGGCACTCGATCTCGATCGCGTGCCGCAGCCGCTGGAGAGGCTGCTGGCCCACCTTTGAGGCAGCCGAGGTGGTGTCTTGGCCCCTGACGTCAGCGCCTGCGTTTCTTGCCATGACCGGAACGCCGGCCGCGCGCCCCCGGCCGAGGTCCCGCCACGAAACGGAGCGCGTGGGAACGGGTACGCAGTGGCTCGGCCACCAGTCTGCGTAGCTCGTCCATGCCGACCGTGGCGGGATGACCGGATTGCGTCACCGCCTCGATGATCTGTGGCGCCTCCCTGCCCGCCATCTGGCCGAGCTGCGTCACGACCTCCTCAGGACCGGCCAGCTCCAGCAGGTTGAGCAGGCCTTCGGTCATGAGCAGGAGTTGCTCGGAGACGGACATGTCGTCGGGTCCCACGGCTCCGGCGTCATGCAGCAGGGTGATGGCGATGGGCCCGAGCACGCGGTCCCCGCGCAGGCGCGCGAGGAGCGACCGGCCGTCGGGATGGGCCTCCACCAGGGTGGTGAGCATGGCGGACGCGCGGGTGCGGAACGGGCAGGCCCGTACGGCATCCAGCAACGGCTCGACGTCCCCGCCGTGTGCCGCGAGCCAGCCCTCCAGCTCGGTCGCGGCCTCCTCCGGCGGGTAGTGCTCCGCGAGCACGCCGAGCAACCCGCCCGGCGCGGCCTCCGCAAGCTCGCCCACCAGCGGTGCGTCCCGGCCCTCGGCGAGCATCCGCTCGCGCACGCCCCGCATGCCGAGCGGTGTCAGGCTCACGAGCATGCCCGGCTCGGTGAGGATGGCACGCAGCCGGGTCCGCGCTTCGGGCGGCAAGGGTTGTTCGTCGTCGTCATCGCCCAGGTCGCTGAGGTAGAGGGAATCGGCGACGCCGTGGCTCAGCTCCACGGCGCCGAGCTCGGCCAGGACCTCCAGCGCCGCGACCAGGTCGTCGTCGACCTTCCGCCGCCACAGGTCATGCGTCCGATCGCCCAGCATCAGGTATTCGCTGCAGGCCAGCCAGACCGTCTCCTGGAGGCGGGCCACGGGGACCTGGTCCGAGAGGCCGTACACGCTGTTCAGTACGTCCGCCATCACCTCGTCGAAGACCTCCGCGAGCAGCGACTGGACGTCCCACCCCGAGGCGGAGGCGCCGATCATCGGGCCGAGGTCGAAGAAGACCTCGAAGGCCCGCGACCACAGCCGTTCCGGGTCACGCAGAAGAGGCGCGGCCTTGGCCACCCGTAGGAGGCGGCCTTTGCTCACGCGGACCAGGCGGGCGGCCTTCGCCCATTCGACGAGGAGATGCAGCTTGGGCATGTGCGTGGCGCTGCGAACCTTGAGGTCCTGCTCGCCGGTGCCGAGGAGCTCGGCCAGCTCGCGGGCGTCGGCCACGCGGAGGTTTCCGGCGTTGGTCAGCGGCCGGCCCTCCGCTCCGGCCCAGTCGGCCAGCGCCGCCAGCCTCCGTACGGTCTCGCTTCGCGCAGCGGCGGCGGCGATCTCCGGCGCGGGCGGCAGGACGATGGGCGGCTGAGGGAACGCCCGTTCCTCGTCGGGCCCCAACCCGAGGAAACGTGCCTCCGCCACCTGGTCGAGCACGTCCGCGTCGTACGCCACCCGCCCCGCGTCGACATCGCGCTGGAACTTCGTCAGGGCTTTGTGGTCGCTCGGGTCGACACCATTGTCGATGGCCACCTGCGCCCAGAACTTCGCCAGCCCCAGGCGGTACGGGTCCGCCAACGCCGCCGGATATTCCTTCACGGCCTCGGCCACGGCCTTGTCCAACTCGGCCGTCGTGGCGCCGCGCGGGTCGCGGATGCCGGTCGCGTCGAGGTAGCGCAGCAGTGTGATCAGGGTTTCCGGGGCGGCGTCGAGGTCCTCCCGGGGTGCGGCGACGTACCGGGGGATCCACTCCAGCAGGAACCGCCGCACCTGCGCGGCATCCCAGAAGCCCAGCCGTCCGTCTCTGCTGCGATGGCGGGAGTCCAAGGCCGCCGTCAGCACCAAACCGTCGGCGGCGAGGCCGCGGTCCTCGGCCCAGTCCAGGCAGCGGCGGATCAGCAGATCCTTGGCCGCCTCAAACTCCTCTTCCTGGTCCGGCTCGAAAAAGGTCCGCATGATTCTCCACGGTGGTTCCGGCTGCCCTGGAGGCTCGATGCCGCGCGGGCCGATGACTCTCCATGATGGACCATCGACCCCCCTGTGCGCGGCCGCCATCGCCATCTTCGTGACCGGGGCCGTGCTATGCGCGCCCGCCACGTCGATGCCGCTGCCGCACCGCCGGTGAAATGTCGAGTCGTGGGCGACGCCGCACGCGGCTATCCGGCGGCCGCGTTCCCATCCGGCGGGCACAGCAGCGAGACCAGCAGCCCCGTGAACTCCGTCACCGGCCAGGGCAGCCGTCGGCCCAGAGCGGTCTGTACCTGAGCTTCCCGCTGGCGGAACACAGGATGGTCCAGCCGGACGTAGGCGACCCCTTCGGCCGACGCCTCGCGATGCAGGTCGCCGAGATCTCCTACGAGTGCGATGCCACCCCCGCAGCGGACGAACTCGTGCAGCGGCCCGAGCCCGTCGCAGACCAGCACCGGGCGGACGGTCAGTCCCTCGATCTGCGCGCCGATGTCGAAGAGCTCACGCTGGCTGGTGCCGGTGGAGGCGAGCGCCAGGGGGTATTCGCACAACTCCGCCAGCCCGACCTGGCCCCGCCCGGCGAGTCGGTGCCCGAGCGGGACGATCGCGACCACCGGAATCACGACGGCGCACTCCACCCGCACATCGTGCTGCGGTCCCATCGCATAGGTGACGGCGACGTCGGCGATCCCCTCGATCACCCGTCGGGTCGCCTCCTGCCGGGGGACGACGTCCAGGTGGAACGTCACGTCGGGGTGGTCGTGCCGGAAGGCCGCCATCGCCCGCGGGACGATACGGCGTCCGAACCCCTCCGAACAGGCCACCGTGACATTGCGGGCATCTGCTCCGCGCCCTGTCCGCAACTCGTTCACCAGAGCGGACGCCTCGGCCTCACTGCGGCGGACATGGGCGAGGAGCCGGGACCCGGCCTCGGTCAGTGTCATCCCGCGCGGATGCCGGACGAACAAGGGCACCCCGCACCCCGACTCCAGCTTGGTGATCTGCCTGCTGATCGCAGAAGGTGCGACGGTCAGCGAACGGGCCGCCTCGGTCACCGAACCGGTCCGCGCGACCTCGAGGAAGTACGAGAGGCCCACTGGCAGGAGTTGCACCGGACCACCTTCCGGTCAGGCTTCGGGTGCAGGTTTGCCAATAGTAGAACGCGGGATGCGGCAAACGGCAATGGTCCCCGGCCGGTGAACCGCCCTACGCTGCTGACCGGAGCGCCGTCCACACTCCACGGAGGAACCTCTCGTGATCCCAGCAGACCTCATCGAACAGGCGGAGGCGTACGTCGATTCCGGCGCCTTCTTCGCCGAGCTCGCCACGATGGTCTCCTATCCCACCGAGAGCACCAAGCCGGAAAGCCGTGTTGCTGTCAAGGCATACCTCGACGAGGTTCTGGCGCCCGCGCTGACCGACCTCGGCTGCTCCGTGACCGAGCACCCCAACCCCGACGCCGGCGGGGGTCCGTTCCTGGTCGGCACCCGGGTCGAGTCCCCCTCGCTGCCGACGCTCCTCTGCTACGGCCACGCCGATGTGGTGGACGGCCACGCCGGTCGGTGGAGCGCCGGCCGTGACCCGTGGACGCTGACCGCGGACGGCGACCGCTGGTACGGCCGCGGATCGGCCGACAACAAGGGACAGCACCTGATCAACCTCGCGGCGCTGCGCCTGCTGCTCGCCCGGCAGGGGAGGCTCGGCTTCAACCTCATCTTCCTGTTCGAGTCCGGTGAGGAGGTCGGCTCGCCGGGGCTGGCCGAGTTCGCCGCCGCGCACCGCGAGGCGCTGCGCGCGGACGTCCTGATCGCCTCGGACGGCCCGCGCCTGGACGCGGCGACGCCCACGCTGTTCCTCGGGTCACGCGGAGGTGTCGACATCCAGCTCGAGGTCGATCTACGCCCCAACAGCTATCACTCCGGCAACTGGGGCGGCGTTCTCCGCAACCCCGCCACCACCCTCGCCGGCGCGATCGCGTGCTGCGTCGACGGGCACGGGCGCGTCCAGGTGCCCGCGCTGCTGCCGCCGGAGCTCCCGGACGCGGTCCGCGAGGCGCTGGTCGGCGTCACGGTCGCCAACACCCCCGGCGACCCGGTCCCCGACGAAGGCTGGGGCGACACCGGCCTGACCGCCGCCGAGCGGCTGTACGGCTGGAACACGCTGGAGGTCCTGTCGATGGGGTCGGGCGACATCGACAACCCGGTCAACGCGATCCCCGGACGGGCCCGTGCGATCCTGCAGCTGCGGTACGTGGCCGGGACCGATGTGAGCGGCGCGGAGCAGGCGATCACCGAGCATCTCGCCGCCCACGGCTACCCGATGGTCGGCGTCAGCGTCCTGCGCCATTTCCCCGCCAGCCGTACGGCACTCGACGACCCGTGGACGCGGTGGGCCAAGGGGGCGCTCGAGCAGGTGACCGGCGAGCCCGTCGCCGTGCTGCCGAACATCGGCGGTTCCCTGCCCAACTTCGTCTTCACCGACATCCTCGGCCTGCCGACACTGTGGCTGCCGCACTCGTACCCGGGCTGCCTCCAGCACGCGCCGGACGAGCACCTGCTGGGCACGATCGCCCGTGAGGGCATCGTGCTGGCCGCCGCGCTGTTCCACGCTCTCGGCAACCCTCCGGCCGACCACCCTCTCCCCGCTCGCCGCCCGGCCTGACGACGCCAGCCGCGCCCCCACCGGAGGCATCCGTTGAGCGCGGGGTAGAGCACCGAGATTAGTGAACGTTGCGTTTCCTCGCGCTGAATTCTATGCTCCCTAGAGAACGGTTCGTTCTCTAGGGAGAAGTGCCATGGGCTTCGTGCTGTCCGGCCTGATGCTGGCGATGTTGCTGGGTGCGCTCGATCAGACGATCATGGCGCCCGCGTTGCCGGCCGTGGCAGGCAGTCTGGGCGGGCTGGACCAGATGCCCGCCGTCGTCAGCGCCTACCTCGTCGCCGCCACCGTCGTCATGCCCGTCTACGGCAAGCTCGGTGACCGGTACGGCCGCAAGCCCACCATGCAGACCGCCATCGTCATCTTCGTGACCGGGGCCGTGCTGTGCGCGCTGGCCACGTCGATGCCGCAGTTCATCGCCTTCCGTGCCGTGCAGGGCATGGGCGGCGGCGGGCTGATGATCGGGGCGCAGGCGATCATCGGCGAGGTCGTGAGCCCGCGCGAGCGGGGCCGCTACCTCGGTCTCATCGGGGCCGTGTACGTCGTGGCCGCCGTGGGCGGACCGCTGCTCGGTGGGGTCTTCATCGACCAGTTGAGCTGGCGGTGGATCTTCGCCGTCTACCCGCCGCTGGGCGTGCTGGCGCTCGTCGTGTTGAGCGTCACCCTGCGGCTGCCGAGGCCTCAAGGGCAACCTCAGGAGCGCGGGGCGCCGCTTGATGTCGCGGGGATCGTCACGCTGGCCGTGGCTGTCGTCGGGGTGGTCATGGTGGGGCAGACCAGGCATCCCGCCTTCCTGGCCGTGGCGGCGGCGGGGGCGGTGGCGTGGCTGGTCAGTACGCGCTTCGCCAAGGATCCCATCCTGCCGCTGCGGCTCTTCCGCGACCGCGCCTTCGCCGTGCCCGTGTTGATCAGCCTGCTCATCGGGTTCGCGCTGTTCGGGACGGTCACGTACATGCCCGCCTACCTGCAGATCGCCCTGCACTCCAGCGCGACGCAGGCGGGGCTGCTGGTGACGGCGCTCATGGGAGGCGTGCTCGCCACGACCATCGTGTCCGGGCGCCTGATCACGCGCACCGGCAAGTACAAGCCGTACCCCGTGGTCGGCACGGCCGTGGCCGCCGCCGGGCTCGGGCTGATCGGCCTGGCGGGAGCCGACCCCCTGGCGCTGGCGGGCGCCATGCTGCTGACCGGGCTGGGGGTCGGGCTGGTCATGCAGACCATGGTGCTGGCCGCGCAGAACGCCGTGGAGTACGCGGACCTGGGCACCGCCACCTCGTCGGTGACCTTCCTGCGCCAGATCGGCGCGTCGGCCGGGGTCGCACTGGTGGGCGCGCTGATCACCCTGAGGTCGGGGATCTCCGCCACCCAGCCGTCCGCCGTGCCGGAGAGCGTCCGCCAGGACTTCGCGGCGGCCGTGCCGCCGGTGTTCGCGGCCATGGCGCCGCTGCTCGCCGTGGCCTTCTTCCTCGCGCTGGCGCTGCCGGCGCGTCCACTCCGCACCACTGCCTACGCCGAGGAGAGATCGTGAAACTCGTCGCACCACTCAGCGCCTGTGGCGACCTGGCCGTGGCCGGGGGCAAGGGCGTCAACCTGGGCGAGCTCGTCAGGAACGGCTTCCCCGTGCCCGACGGCTTCGTCGTCACCACCCACGCCTACGATCTGATCGCCCAGGGGCACGGCATCCGGGCGTACTTCGAGCAGGTCGAGCTGCCGGACGAACTGCGCGAGGCCATCGCCGGCGCGTACGCCGAGCTCGGCGGCGGGCCGGTGGCCGTGCGGTCCAGCGCCACGGCCGAGGACCTGCCGGGGGCCGCGTTCGCCGGCCAGCAGGACACGTACCTGAACGTCGTGGGCGAGCAGGCCGTGCTCGACGCCGTACGCCGCTGCTGGGGCTCGCTCTGGAGCGAACGCGCCGTCGCCTACCGAGCCCGGCTGGCCGTCGAGGAAGTGAGCATCGCGGTGGTCGTGCAGCGCATGGTCGAGGCGGACATGGCGGGCGTCATGTTCACCGCGGACCCGGTCACCGGCGACCGTACCCAGCTCGTCGTCGACGCCAGCAGCGGGCTGGGCGAGGCGGTCGTGTCCGGACTGGTCACGCCCGACCACTACGTGATCTCGTCGGACAGGACGGAGTTCACGCCCGGCCGCCGCGAGGTGGTCATCAGGGGCGCGGCGGACGGCGGCGTCACGCGCGAGACCGGCGCGACCGCTGACGAACGGCTGCCTGACGAGGCGCTGAAGGAGCTCGCGAGGCTGGGGAAGGAGGTCGCCGCGCACTTCGGCCGGCCCCAGGACATCGAGTGGGCCTACGCGGGCGGCCGCGTCCAGCTGGTGCAGGCCCGCCCCATGACCGCGCTCCCGCCACCCCCGGTGGGCAAGCTCAACCCGATCCAGCGCCGCATCTCCAGCATCCTGCTGGAATACCTCACGGAACGCCCCTATCCGATCGACATGACGACCTGGCTCCCGTACGGCCCCGCCGGGCTGATGGGCAGGGTGGCCGCCGCCTTCGGCGTGCGCGGTGTGTTCGAGGGGTTCGTGCGCGAGGAGGACGGCGTCGCCTATCAGATCGTCCCGCCGTCGCCACGGCCCACCGCCGGGATACTCACTGTCCCGTTCCGCCTCCTGGCCAAAGCGAGGAGGTACGACCCGGCCCGGTGGACCGAGGACCCGCGCTTCCGCGACTACCTCGCCGCGGTCGAGGAGCTGGCCGCGCGCGACCCGAGCGGGATGCCGTGGCCGGAGCTCGTCCGCGTGCCCAGGCAGGCGCTGGCCCTGGTGCGGCCGGTGGCCGACCTGCGCGTGGACTACCTGCCCGGCACGGGGCTGGCGCTGCTGCGGCTGCTGGTGGCGGTCAAGCTGCTCGGGCGCGGCAAGCTCTTCGGCGACCTGCTGCACGGGGCGCGTACCCGCACCACCGACGCCAACCAGGCGCTGGAACGGCTGGCCGAGGTGGCCAGGCGCACCGGCGCGCTCGACCGGGACCCGAGGCCCGCCGAGTTCGAGGAGGCGCTGCGAGCGTTCCTGGCCGAGTACGGCCACCGCGAGACCGCGAGCCCGATCCTCGTCACCACACCCACCTGGGCGGACGCTCCTGAGACCGTCATCGACCTGGTCAGGGTGCTGGCCGGCCGGCCGCCCGAGCGGAAGGGCGGCGACGACGCCATGGAACGCCTGCTCCGCCACCCGCTGCTGAAAGCCCGGGGCCGCGCCAGGATGCGACGGCGGGTGGCGGCCGCCCGCGCGGGCATCGCGTTCCGCGAGGACAGCCACTTCTTCTTCATGATGCCGCAGCCGATCCTGCGTAGGTCGCTGCTGGAAATGGGCCGCCGCCTGCGCGGCGAAGGCGTGCTCGACCGGCCGGAGGACGTCTTCCACCTGCGGTTGCCGGAGCTGGAGTCGATCGCGGACGTGGCCACGCTGCCGGGCGCGGACCGGGAACGGTTGCGGGAGCTGGTCAGGGCGCGCTCGGCCAAGCGCGAGGAACTGTCCGGTGTGCGCCTCATCGACCCCGCCGCGGTCTTCCCCGCCCGCGAGACGGGTGACGCGCTGGTCACCGGATCGCCGGCCAGCGGCGGCGTGGCGACCGGGCCGGTGAAGGTGATCAGGGAGCCGGCCGAGTTCGCCAAGCTGGAGAGCGGCGACGTGCTCGTCTGCCCGTACACGAACCCGTCATGGACGCCGCTGTTCCAGCAGGCGGCGGCCGTGGTGGTCGACGCCGGCGGGGCCGCCTCGCACGCCGCGATCGTCGCCAGGGAGTACGGCATCCCGGCCGTCATGGGCACCGGCAGGGGCACCGCCGTGCTGGAGGACGGCCGGCTCGTCACCGTCAACGGAAACACGGGGCACGTCACTCGTGCTTCCTAAAATGCCATGGTGACCGACCACCGCAAGCAGCCACGACGCCGGGGCGAGGCACTCAACGCCGCCATCTACCAGGCGACGCTCGACGAGCTGGCCGAGGCCGGCTACGCCGGGCTGACCATGGAGCGCGTCGCCGAGCGCGCCAGGGCCAGCAAGGCCTCGCTCTACCGGCGCTGGCCCACCCGCATCGAGCTGGTGATGGAGGCGGTCTACCACACGCTGCCCACCCCCGAGTCCGCGCCCGACACCGGAAACCTGCGCGGCGACCTGCTGGCCATGCTGAGACTCACGGCGAAGGCGATGGCGGGCCCGGCGGGCGAGGCGATGCGCGGGCTGCTCGGCGAGGCGCTGCGCGGCAACTCGCCGCTGTCCGCCCTGCGGAAGAACTCCACGCGCACCTCCAGGAAGCTGATGGAGGAGGTCGTCCGCCGGGCGGTCGAGCGCGGCGAGGTCGACCCCGCCGCCGTCACCCCCCGCCGCCTCGACGCCGGTCACGCGCTGCTGCGCCACCACTTCCTCTTCGAGGGCTCGCCCATCCCCGACGAGCTCATCGTCGCGGTCGTGGACGAGGTGCTGGTGCCGCTGTTCACGCGGGGCTGAGCAGGCCGATCACGGTCGTGCCGCGCCTGATCGCGCTCCTCGCCACCAGCGCGCCCATCCACACGCTCACCAGCGCGCTCAGCGCCACCAGCGCCACGAACGACCAGGACGCCTTCTCCAGGCCCATCACCAGCAGGACCGCGACGACCCCCCAACCGAGCGCGTTGCAGATGACCGCCGACGCGAGGAGCTGACCAGTGCCGCGCACGGAGGAACCGAGCGACGGCGCGCCCGCCGCCGTCATGGGCAGCGCCAGCACCATCGCCATGATGATCGGCACGAGGAAGCCGCCCACCATCGCCTCGCCCAGCGGCCCGACGGGATAACCGGCGTCCTGGAAGGCCATGCTGACGAAGATCTGGCCGACCAGCCCGACGGGGACGGCGAGCAGGGCGGCCGTCATGATCACCCGTCGCGCGGTCATCCGCGTGAGCGGCCCGTGCACGGAGTGGCGCATCGCGACGAAACAGATGTGGAGCAGCGGCGCCACCGAGAGCACGGCTATGACGCTCGCCAT
Organism: Nonomuraea sp. B19D2; assembly: GCF_040137845.1. NCBI lineage: Bacteria > Bacillati > Actinomycetota > Actinomycetes > Streptosporangiales > Streptosporangiaceae > Nonomuraea > Nonomuraea sp. B19D2. The sequence goes on from NZ_JBEFAK010000060.1 coordinate 24,212, forward strand.
GGCGAACCACGTCTGCGCCATGCCCCGCATCTTCCCGGCGATCGGCCCCATGCTCGCGGCCTCGGCCCACACGCCCTGCAGACTCGCCACGTCACGCACGCCCGGATTCCACAGGAGCCCCAGGCCCACCCCCGCACAGACCAGGACCGCCGCGAGAGGGACCGTCAAACCCCCGGCCCCCGGGACGTGCCGGTGGTGGACCCAGGCGTCGGCCGCGCCCTTGATCAGGTCGAGCACCGTGCGCACGCGTGCCGGCCGCGACGCGATCAGATCGGCGACCTCCTCGCCGTAACGCTCCCGCCATGCCTTCGGGTAGAGGCTGAGCATCGCCTCGGCCATGACCCGCATCATGCGAGCCCCCAAGCGGCTCCCGTGCGCCTGGCGCCCGCCTGCTCGATCCGCCGCAGCGTGGCGAGCTGCTCGCTCAGCGCGTCCCGCCCGCTGTCGGTGATCCGGTACGGCTTGCGCCGCTCGGTCGACTCGACCGCTTCGATCCAGCCGCGCTCCTCCAGCCGCATCAGCGCCCCGTAGAGCGTGCCCGGCTCCAGCGCGGTCCCCGAGAACTCCTCGATGTCATTGATCATCCGGTAACCGTGTTTCTGCCCTTCGGCGAGACTGATGAGGACCAGCAGCGCCACGTCCGTGAAGCGGCCGAGTTCCTGCTTCTTCCGTGCCATGTATTCAGTAAAACTTAGTAAGTCTCACTGAGCAAGTCCGATCGTCGAGGCCGCCAGCCGCATCGAGTGCTCGAACACCGCGCGCCGGTCCTCGATCGTGTTGTTGAACTGGCCGAACACCTCGAAGTTGACCCATCCGTACAGCGCGGTCCACGCCGAGACTCCGCGCCAGAGCACGCTGTCGGGCACTCCGGGCATGAGGTCCCTGAGCGCGGCCGCCTCCGATGTCAGCTCCTCGGCCGGCGAATCCGCGGGCGGCCGGATCGTGCCCGCGCGCCAGGCGTCGGAGATGAGCCGGCCCAGGACGGTGACGTCGCGCACCCGGGCCGCGACCGTGTCCTGCGGCGCCTGGTAGCCGGGCACGGGGGAGCCGTAGAGCAGCGCGTATTCGTGCGGGTGCGCCACCGCCCAGTCGCGCACCGCGTGGCAGATCGTCATCCACCGGCGCGGGAAGTCGTCCTGCGGGCACGCGGCGTCGGCGCGCTCCACGGCCTCGCCGAGCGCGTTGTACCCGTCGATGATCAGCGTGGTCAGCAGGTCGTCGCGGCTCGGGAAGTAGCGGTAGATGGCCGAGGAGACCATGCCCATCTCGCGTGCGACGGCCCGCAGTGACAGGCCGCCGGCGCCCTCGGTGGCGAGCTGGCGGCGCGCGATGTCGGTGATCTCCCTGGTGAGCTCGGCTCTGACGCGTTCTCTGGCGGTACGGCTGGCTGTCATGACAAGCAGGCTATCAGAGCGGTGCCAAAAAACGAGAGCACCGCTCTTGACGAACGCCGCTCTCTTGAGAGAGCATTGCTCTCGTAACCGGGCGACACACTACGGAGGACCGGATGCTCGCCAAGCACGCAAACGCTGCCCTGATGTTCTTCCTGGAGCTGGGTGTCCTGGCCTCGGTGGGCTACTGGGGCTTCACGGTGAGCGACTTGTGGATGATCAAGTTGCTGGCGGGGCTCGGCGGCCCAGCGCTGTTCATCGCCGTGTGGGCGCTGTTCGGCGCGGGTGGTGGCGCGAACGCCGTCTTCCCCCTCACCGGCCTGGCCCGCGCCGCACTGGAGATCCTCTGCTTCGGTGGCGGCGCCGCCGCCCTCTACGCTTCGGGTTTGGTGACCCCGGCCGCCGTCTTTTTTGCACTGTTCGTACTCAACGCGGTTCTCCGCATCATCTGGAAGCAGGTCTGATCATGGGTAAGCACGTCGTCGTGGGCTCCGGCCAGGTCGGCACGCATCTGGCGCGCAAGCTCGTCGCGCAGGGGCAGGACGTCACCGTCGTGACCCGCTCGGGCGGCGGCCCCGAAGGGACCGTCAAGGTGGCCGCCGACGTCGCCGACAAGGACAGGCTGATCGAGGCCGCCAAGGGAGCCGACGTCCTCTACAACTGTGTCAACCCGCGATACCACCGCTGGCTCACCGACTGGCCGCCGATGGCCGAGTCGTTCCTGGCCGCCGCCGAGGCGAGCGGCGCCGTGTACGCGATGCTCGGCAACCTCTACCCGTACGGGCCCGTCACCGGCCCCATGACCGAAGACCTGCCGCTCGCCTCCACCAACCCCAAGGCGCAGGTGCGGGCGAAGATGTGGCGGGACGCGCTGGCCGCGCACGAGGCGGGCCGGATCAGGGTGACCGAGGTGCGGGGCTCCGACTACTTCGGTCCGGGCGCCAGCGACCAGTCCTACCTGGGCGACCGGTTCCTCGTGCCGCTCAGGGCGGGCAAGACCATCTCGGTCCCCTATCCCCTCGACATGCCGCACAGCTGGACGTACCTGCCCGACGTGGCCGAAGCGCTGATCGTGGCCGGGCGCGACGAGCGGGCCTGGGGCCGGCCCTGGCACGTGCCCACCGGCGACCCGTTGAGCTTCCGCCAGTTCGCCGAACGGATGGCCGCGCTGCTCGGCCTGCCCGCGCCCAAGATGGCGCAGCTGCCGTGGGCGCTGGTCAGGGCGGCCGGGCTCTTCTCGCCCATGCTCGGCGAGCTCAGGCACATCCGCTACCAGTTCACCGCGCCGTACGTGCTCGACTCCTCGGCGTTCCAGCGCACGTTCGGCGTCGCGCCTACCCCGATCGACGAGGCGCTCAAGGCTACGCTCGACGCGTGAAGATAGCCCTGATCGGCCTCGGTGACATCGCGGAGAAGGCGTACCTTCCCGTGCTGGCCGCCCAGCCCGCCCTCGACCTGCACCTCTGCACGCGCAACCAGGCTCGGCTGGAGCGGCTCGGCGACACCTACCGCGTCGCCGGGCGCTCCACCAGCGTGGACGAGGTGATCAAGTCGGGGGTCGACGCGGCGTTCGTGCACGCGGCCACCGACGCCCATCCGCAGCTCGTCGAGCCGCTGCTCCGGGCCGGGATCCACGTCTACGTCGACAAGCCGATCGCCTACACGCTGGCGGAGTCGGAGCAGCTCGTACGGCTGGCCGAGGCCGAGGGGAGGTCGTTGATGGTCGGCTTCAACCGGCGGTACGCGCCCGGATATGTCGGACTTGCCGCCCATCCTCGTCATCTCCTCCTCATGGAGAAGAATCGCGAGAATCACCCCGACGCACCCCGGCGGGCGATATTTGATGACTTCATCCATGTGGTGGACACCCTCAGATTCCTCGCCCCAGGCCCGGTCACCGGCACCACGATCAGGACCCGCGTCCAGGACGGCCTGCTCGAGCACGTCGTCCTGGAGTTGTCGGGCGACGGCTTCACCGCCATCGGCGTCATGAACCGGGTCAGCGGGGCGAGCGAGGAGTCCTGCGAGGCCATGGGCGACGGCGCCAAGCGCCGCGTGGTCAACCTCGGCGACGTCATCGACTACCGGGGCGGCGAGACGCTCTTCCGCCGCCCCGACTGGACGCCGGTGGCCAGGCAGCGCGGCATCGAGCAGGTCTGCCTGGAGTTCCTCGCCGCCGTACGCGAGGGCCGCCGGATCGCCGCCGACGACGCCCTGGCCACGCACGCGCTCTGCGAGGAGATCGTCAGCCGGACGGCGTGAGCTGCATCGACCTGTCGGCCTTGGCGAACATCCGCTCGAACGCCGGCTCGCTCAGCCGGGTGAGCACGGTGTACCCCTTCGAGTCACTCAGCGGGCTGGACGACGACACGACGCCGGCCACCGCGCCGCCGTACAGCGCGGGCCCGCCGCTGCCCCCGGCGGCGGCGTGGCAGTTGTGCGTGACCATCAGCCCGGGCCCCTCGGAGAGCGCCTCGACCGCGTCGCCCACGCACCGGTACATCTGCGTGCCCGGATAGTCCTTGCCGCCCGGGTAGCCGAGCAGCTCCAGCCCGCGCAGCTCCATGCCCCTGCCGGTGGCCAGCCGGGGCAGCCCCCGCCCGGTCACGGCCTCCAGCGGGCGCTTGCGGCGCACCACGCCGACCAGGCCGATGTCGTACGGCAGCAGATCCGGCGAGTACGGCTCGTGGCGCCACTTGGCCGGCACCCACGTGCGCACGGCCGGCCAGATCCCCATGCGCGGCCGCCGGTCGTAGCCCGGCAGGAAGGCCAGCTGCTGCATCGCCCGCCCGTGCTGGTACAGGCAGTGCGCCGCGGTCAGCACCAGGCTGCGGCTGCGCGAGCCGATCACCGCGCCCCCGCACAGCACGCTCGTCCGCGTCACGGGGTCGTGGCCGAGCACCATCCCGGCGAGCCGCCGCGGTCCCGCGTAGGGGCGCGGGACCGGCGCGTAACCCAGCCGGTCGCCGTCGGGGGTCAGGATGCGGGGAACGGGGACGTTGCGTTGCGACACCTCGGCGACAGCGGTTGGGTCGAGCAGGACCAGAGACAGCACCAACCTGAGCACCCTCCCACCTTAGAATGAAGATGATCAGTGCTCTGACCTGCAAGATTAAGCTTTACCCTAACTTGTGTACTGCAAACCCAGCGCGCGCAGCCGATCGTGCGCCGACTCGTAGGCGACCGGCCGGCCGAGGTACGCCTTGGGCAGTTTCGCGACCATCGTGTAGTTGGTGTCGCACACGTTCCCGACCGGCGCCTGCCCGGCCTGGCTGACGAGCTGGTAGGCGTCCAGCGTGTCCAGCCCGGTCAGCTCCGAGGTCCAGGTGACCAGGTCGTGCTGGCTGATCCGGTACGCGTCCTCCAGCGGCCTGGCCGACCCCGTGGACATCAGGTGCAGGTCGTCCTCCAGGCGCGGCCACGGCGTCGCCACGCCCCTGATCAGCTCGACCGCGACCACGGTGTTCATGGCCGACTCCACCGCGGTGCCGCAGACCTCGCCGTGCCCCTGCAGCCCGTGGCCGTCGCCGATCGAGAACATCCCGCCCTCGACGTTGACCCCCAGGTAGACGGTGACGCCCGCGCGCAGCTCGGGGGTGTCCATGTTGCCGCCGTGCGCGTCGGGGGTGATGGTCATGCGTGCCTCGTTCGCGGCGGGGGCCACGCCGACCGTGCCGTGCATCGGGTCGAGCGGCAGGGCCACGCTGAAGTCGCTGTTGCGGGCGTGGTAGACGGCCACGCCCTTGTCGAGGTCGATGTCGTACCGCCAGACCCGCTCCTCCAGCGGCGGCTGCAGCGTGGCCGTGGTGTGGGTGCCGGTCAGCGCGCCGAAGTGGGGGAAGGTCGTGGACACCGCCCAGTCCCTGGCCGGTGTGATCTTGATGAAGTGCAGGGCCAGTGTGTCGCCCGGCTCGGCGCCCGCGACGTGGAAGGGGCCGGTGACGGGGTTCAGGTAGGGGAACTCGCACACCTGCGACGGCAGGTCGTGCACGCTCCGGACGCGCCCGCCGAAGCAGTCCTCGGTGTACAGCTCCAGGATCGTGCCCGGCCGGACCTTGCCGACGGCCGGGCGACCGCCGAAGGTGTAGCTCAGCTCTTCAGGCGAGGGACGGTAGGAGACGACATTCATTTGACCTCCGAGGGGAGTACGGGCCGGCGGCCGGAGAGGTACGAGGCGCCGAGGACGATCAGGCCGATGAGCAGCCAGATACCGCCCGCCCACTGCGCGTAGACGTTCTGGTTGAAGACCACGGCCAGCAGGACGACGAAGCCGATCATCGGCGCGACCAGGTGCGCGAGCCAGTTGCCGCTGCGCCGCCGGAAGACGTGGTGCACGACGACGGCGATGTGCAGCAGCATGAACGCGACCATGGCGCCGAAGTTGACCAGCGAGGTCAGCTCGCCGATGCCGTTCTGCCTGGTGCTCATGTAGAGGCCGATGACCAGCGAGACGGCGGCCACCACCAGGGTGGCGTTGACCGGCACCTTGTGCTTGGGATCCACCTTGGCCAGGAACGCGGGGAGCTGGCGGTCGCGGCCCATCGCGAACAGCAGGCGCGAGGTGGCCGCCTGGGCGACCAGCGAGTTGGCGAAGCCCCACGCGATGGCGGTGGCCACGGCGGTCAGCACCGACAACCAGTGCCCGCCGGCGAACTCCGCAGTGGTGTAGAACGCGGTGCCCGTCACGTCGTCGTTCGCGATCAGCGTGTCGCGGCCGGGGGTGAGCAGCGCGGCGAGCCACGTCTGCGCCACGAACAGCACCGCGGCCAGCGCCAGCGCGGCCACCATCGAACGACCGAGCCGGCGGGCGTCCTCGCGGCTCTCCTCCGCCAGCGTGGAGATGCCGTCGAAGCCGAGGAACGACAGCACGGCCACCGAGGCGCCCGCCAGCACCACGCTCCAGGTGAACCCGGAGGACTCGAAGATCGGCGTCAACGCACCGGTCTGCGCCTTGCCCTGGGCCAGCGCGATGACGCCGACCACCAGGAAGATCGCCAGCACTGCCAGCTCGGCGACCAGCATGATCCGGGTGATCCTGGCCGTCATCTGGATGCCGAGGTAGTTGACGACGGTGTTGAGCACGACGAACACGACCAGCCACGCCCAGACCGGGATCGCGGGCACGGAGCCGTTCATGGCCACGCCGGCCACGAGATAGAGCAGCGAGGGCACGAGCACGTAGTCGAGCAGGATCGCCCAGCCGGCCATGAACCCGACGGGGGCGGCGATGCCCCGGCCCGCGTACGTGTAGACCGAGCCGGCCATGGGGAACGCGCGGGCCATCTGCGCGTACGACAGCGCCGTGAACGCCATCGCCACCAGGCCGATGACGTACGCGAGCGCCACCATCCCATGGGACACCGCGAAGACGTGGCCGAAGATGCCGAACGGCGCGATCGGCACCATGAAGATCAGGCCATAGATCATCAGATCGGAGAAGCCCAGCGAACGCTTGAGCTCCTGACGGTAGCCGAACTGCTCGATTGTGCTCATGTACGGCTCCTAGCTGCGTGGGGGGCGCTTCGCACCTTAGAGCTAAAGCTTTCTACTGAAAAGATTTCTCTAGAAAGAAGTCCAATCCGTTGGCCCTGCCCAGGTGGACGGGCCGGCGCACCTGCCGATCGAGCAGCGTGAGCGTGCCGCGGGCGCTGGTGATCGTGGTGCCGTCGGCGACCGCGTCCAGCGCGGGCACGGCCAGCGACCCGGCCCGCGCGGCGAGGGCGGCCAGCATGGCGACGGCCTCGTAGCAGCCGTGGCCGTGGGCGTTGAGCATGGGGGCGTCCTGGCCGAACCTGGCCGCGTACCTCTCGGCGAAGTCGAGGCCGGCGTCGGTGGGCAGGTCGCGGAAGTAGCCCATGGCCGCGTACAGCTCGCCGGTGCCGTCGCCGCCGATGCCCAGCAGGCCGTGCTCCTCGAGCGCGCCGCACAGCCGCGCCGCGCCCAGCCCGCCGGCGGCGTACGCCCGGTTGAACGCCACCAGGTCGCTGCCGATCAGCGTCAGCAGGATGGCGTCCGGCCTGGCGCCGGCCACCTGGTCGAGCCGGCTCGCGGCCTCGCCGTACCTGACGAAGCTCTCGCCCACCACGGTCGCGCCGCGGGCGTGCAGCCGACGGCGGGCGCTCGCGTGCACCAGGCGCGGCCAGATGTAGTCGTTGCCCAGCAGGAACCAGCGGCGTGCCCGGCGCGTGCCGGCCAGCCAGTCGATGCCCGGCGAGAGCTGCCTGCCGGGGGTCTCGCCGAGGAAGTAGACGCCCGGCGCGTGGCCGCCGCCCTCGTACGGCGGCGCGTACACGAACGGGACCCGCCCGGCGATCGCGGACACGATCTCGACCCGCACGTCGCTCGCGTGGGCGCCCGCGACGGCCTGCACCGTCTTCGACCCGACCAGCGCGGCCACCTCGGCCGCCACCTGGCGTGCGGGTCTGCCGCCGTCGACGAGGACCAGCTCGACCGGCCTGCCCAGCACGCCGCCCCGGGCGTTGAGCTCCTCGGCGGCCAGCACGGCGCAGTTGATCGCGCACGGGCCCATCAGGCCGAGCACTCCCGACACGGGCACGACCAGGCCGATCCTGATCGACTCCGACGGTATGAGCCGCGCTTCCAGCGGATCGACGGTCGCCGCCACGCCGACGAGTATCCTCCCTTCTAGCTCTCCGTCGAAAGGACCGATCTCCATGACCACCTCTGGGCTCGGGTCCTCGCTCGCCTACCTCCTCAGCCGTGCCGAGCGCAGCGTCAACCGCGGGCTGGCCGCGGTGCTGGCCGGCGAGGACGTCACGGTCGAGCAGTGGCGCATCATGCGGGCGCTGGCCGACGGGCGGGGCGACTCGATGGGCGAGCTGGCCGAGGCGGTGCTGATGCCGCACCCGACGCTGACCAAGGCGGTCGACCGGCTGATCGACCGGGCGCTGGTCTACCGCGGGCCGTCGAAGGGCGACCGGCGGCGGGTGGCGGTGTTCGTCTCCGACCGGGGGGCCGAGCTGCTCGCCCGGGTGGACGGGGCGGTCGCCGAGCACCACGGGCTGATCGCGGTGGCGTTCGGGCGCGAGCGCACGGAGCGGCTCATGGGCGACCTGGAGGGCCTGGTGGAGGCCCTCGACTACGCCGAGCTCAGGGGCTGACCCGGCCCGGCGTCCTTCGTCCGGCGGATGGGTGACTAAAGCCAGTAGGTGTCGTGGCGGATGAAGAACTCCGCCTTCTCCTCCTCGCTCTTGCCGGCCAGGTCGAGCAGCCCTTCGAAATAGCCCTCGCGCGGAGCGCCGGGGGCGAAGTGGAGCAGCATGGTGGCGGGCGCGCCCGACTCGTTGCGGAAGGCGTGCACGCCGCCCTCCGGCACATGCACCCAGTCGCCCGGCTCGGTCTCGATCCAGCGCGTGCCGTCGTAGATCCGCACGCTGCCCTCGAGGATGTAGAACGACTCCGAGATCGACTTGTGGAAGTGCGGGCCGGGCCCGGACGGCTCCGGCCCCATCACCCACCGGTAGAGCCCGAACTGGCCGTTGGTGGTGGCGCCGGTGGCCAGGTAGTGGACGGTGTTGCCGGTCTTGGGGTAGGTCAGCTCCGGCTCGTGGCCGAACGGGCGGTAGGTCGCGCTGAGCTCCCCGGTGTCCCCGTGGTAACGCGGTTCAGGATAGGTCATGAGGTCATCCTGGCAGCGATTGGCCGTGCCCGGTTCAGGGGCTGAGTGCCTTCGCGAACAGGGCGGCGTGTGCCGTGATGCGGTCGCGGGCCCGTTCGCGCTGCGCGTCCGTGGCGCCGCCGTGCAGCCACAGAATGCGGGCGTGGGCGATCGGGGCCAGGAGGGCGTAGGCGAGGTCGCCGGGGCCGCCCAGGTCCGTACGGATCCGCCCCGCCGACTGCCACCCCGCGAACACCTCCGCCAGGCGGGCCAGCGCGTCCTCGATGCCCTCGTTCAGTGCGTCGTCGTGGATCAGGCCGTCACGTGAGACCAGGCTCATGACTTGCCTGGACTGCGGGGTGTCCCACGCGGCCAGCACCCGGGCGGCGAACGACTCGACGAAGGCCGACGGATCCTCTGGGGCGTCGTCGAGTGCCACGTTGGCGGCCTGCGGGCCGGCCAGGGCCATGGCGGCGTCGTAGATCGCCTGCTTGCTGGCGAAGTGGGCGTACAGGACGCTCTCGCTCAGCCCCACCTCCCTCGCGATCGCCCTGATCGAGGTGCCCGCGTACCCCTTCTGCGCGAACAGGCGCAGCGCGGCGTCCAGAAGTGCGGCCTTGGTGTCGCTCGCCTCGGCCTTGGCGGGGCGGCCCGGCCTGCGGCGGCTCGTGATGCTGCTCACGGGGACATCCAATCACCTTGCTAAATAATCGATCGATCGATTAGTTTAGTGGGCAAGCGCAAGAGAAGGGAGCGGAAGATGTCCACTTCACGGATTCCTGACCGGGAGATCGCCGAGCGGCCCGCGGGTTACGGCGGGCCGAACCTGTCGCCGGTGGGCCTGGAGCTGGTGCCGCACGCGTTCGCCGAGGGCGTGTACGCGCTGATGGCGAGCCTCCCGCCGAAGGACAACAACGGGGTGGTGGCCGGGCGGGACGCGGCGCTGGTGGTCGACGCCGGGATAACTCCCGAAATTTCGGCAAAAATCCAGGGACTTGTCGCCGACCTCACCGATCGGCCCCTCCGCTACCTGGTCAACACGACCTACCACGGCGACCACAGCTTCGGCAATGCCGCCTTCCCCGGCGAGGTCGTCGTGGTCTCGTCGCGGGCGAACCGGGACAACATGGCCGACCTGGCGTACGAGAAGGAGACCAGGTCGGCCAACATGTACGGCGACGCCGCCCTGCTCGACGAGGTCACCACGTGGCGCCGCCCCGACCTCGTCTTCGACTCGTACGCCGAGATCGACCTCGGCGGCCGCACGGTCCAGCTGCACCACTTCGGACCTGGCAACGGCCCGGGCGACACGGTCGTGTACGTCCCCGACACCCGCACCGCCTGGACCGGCAACTTCCTCTGCCATGCGGGCACGGCCCACATGCTGCTCCAGGGCGGCCCGGAGCCCTATCTGGGCTCCCTGCGCAGGATGTGCGAAGCCCTGCCGGAACTGGAGACCATCGTCCCCGGCCATGGCCCGATGGGCGACGGGCCGGCGGCCGTGGCGGCCCTCATCGGCTACCTGGAGCGCCTGCACGACGAGGTCCTGGCCAGCGTGAAGGCGGGCCGGACCCTGGAGGAGACGTTCGCGGCCTGCACCGACCCGTGGGCCGAGGTGCTCGACCCCGGCCTGTCAGCGGCCCTCGCCCGCTACCCGGTGCCCCAGGAGCTCGCCCGGCAGGGCATGCTCGCCCTTTGCCGGGACCTCCACCGGCTCAACGTCCTGGCCACCTACCGCCTCTACGAGGCGGCCTAGCGGCCGGAGGCGACGCGACCCGCGGCGAGGCCGCGCATCGCCTCGCAGGGCTGGTGGCCGGAGGCGACGCGGTCCACGGCGACGGCACGCATCGCCTCCCCCGGGCTAGTGGTCGGAGACGACCCGGCTCACGGCGACGGCGTGCGCCGCCTCGCGGAGGGTCAGGCCGCGGGCGGTGGCGAGCGACCTCACCTCGATGAACGCGTCATGCATGCGGTCATGGAGCCTGGCGTCGAACTCGGCCTGGCTCCACGAGCCGGCCTGGGCGTTGCGCACCCACTCCAGGTGCGAGACGATCACGCCGCCGGCGCCGGCCAGGATGTCGGGCACGACCGTGGCGCCGTTCGCGGCCAGGATCTCGTCGGCCTCCGGGGTCGTGGGGCCGTTGGCGGCCTCGACGATCAGGCGGGCGCGGACCATGGGCGCGTTGGCCTCGCTGATCGCGCCCTCCAGCGCCGCCAGGACGAGGATGTCCACGTCCAGCTCCAGCAGGTCGTCCCGGTCCAGCGCGTCGGCGTCGCGGTAGCCGGACACGCCCCCGGTCTCGGCGCTCCAGGCGCGCAGGCCGTCGAGGTCGAGGCCGCCGCCCGCGTGGACCGCGCCGGAGGTGTCGGAGACGGCCACCACCTTGGCGCCCGCCTCGGCGAGGTGGTGCGCGATCCGCGCGCCCACCTTGCCGAAGCCCTGCACGGCCACGGTCAGCCCCCTGGGGGAGCCGCCGAGCGCGGACAGCGCGGCGACCCGCGCGCCCCGCGCGGTCGCGTCCTCTAGCGTCATGATGCTGGCGCCCGGCGCCCAGTAGCCGGAGTCGAGCCGGTAGGTGTCACGGATCCAGGCCATGGTCCGCTCGTCGGTCCCGGCGTCGGGGACGGGGACCTCCTTCTCGGGGCCCGCAAGCGGCAGGATCTCGGCGGCGTAGCGGCGGGTCAGTCGCTCCAGCTCGCGGGCGGTCAGTCCGGCCGGGTCCACGGCCACGCCGCCCATGGCGCCGCCGTACGGGATGCCGGCCAGCGCGCACTTCCACGTCATCCACATCGCGAGCGCGGTGACCTCGTGGAGGTCGGTGCCGGGATGAAAGCGGAGCCCGCCCTTGGCGGGGCCGCGCGAGACGTTGTGCTGGACCCGGAACCCCTGGACCACCTGCACGCGGCCGTCCTCGCGCCGCACCGGGACCGCGACGGCCATGGAGCGGCGGGGCGTGGCCAGCATCGTGTGGGTCTCGTCGTCGAACCCGAGCTGCTCGACGGCCCGGGCGAGCTGGTGGAGAGCGGAGTCGAGGGCCTGGCGGCCCGGGGTGATCAGGGCCGGCGTCTTTGACGGCACCATGATGCTCATGGAAGCGAGTCCTCCTGTTAGTCGCGCCCTATTTGCAGGGAAAGCGCCATTGCCTTCCACTTGTGGGCGCTATTGTCGCGATCATCCTAGGGTGGGGCGTTTGACCTTGCCTAGTTGTTGGTGGAAATCGGGCCGCTCATCGAGGTGCTGTGGACCGTGCCACTCTGGCAGGCTTGCGTCCCGTGAACGTGCCGAATCGTCAAAATCCCGGGGGTGAGATGCCCGCACTCGTGATGGGGCCGATGCTGCGGTATGTGGACTCCGTCAGCGCCTCGATCTGGGTGGAGACCGCCGAACCCTGCACGGTCGCCGTCGAGGCGGACGGCAGGACTTACCGGTCGCCTACCTTCACCGTGCACGGTCACCACTACGCGATCGTGGATCTCGTTGAGCTCTCCCAGGATATCGGTTCGTATTCCGTGAGACTCGACGGGGAGCCGGTATGGCCACTGGCGGGTCGCCCGCCGAGCCGGATCCGGCTGCTGCCCGCCGACGGGGCGCGCAGGCTGGCGTTCGGCTCGTGCCGCGCCAGCGTGCCGCATGACGCGGCGCACGTGCTGACGCACGGCGCCGACGTGCTGCGCGCGTACGGCGACCACCTCGCGGTGGCGGGTGACGAGGAGTGGCCGGACCTGCTGCTGCTCCTCGGCGACCAGGTCTACGCCGACAGCCCCTCGGCCGAGATGCTCGACTACATCAGGGCCCGCAGGAGCACGGAGCCGCAGGGGGAGATCGCCGACTTCGAGGAGTACGCCGAGCTCTACCGGCTGGCCTGGACGGACCCGGAGATCCGCTGGCTGCTGTCCACCGTGCCGACCGCGATGATCTTCGACGACCACGACGTACGCGACGACTGGAACACCTCGCAGCCCTGGCGCGAGCAGATGGCCGCGACGCACTGGTGGCACCGCCGGGTGGTCGCGGGGCTCGGGGCGTACTGGATCTACCAGCACCTCGGCAACCTGTCACCGGCCGAGCGCGCGGAGGAGCCGCTGCTGCGCGTGCTCATGGAGGGCGGCGACGGCGGGGCGGCCCTCGACGCGTTCGCCGAGAAGGCGGACGCCGAGCCGAGCAGCAACCGCTGGAGCTACGCCCGCGACCTCGGGCGGGCCCGCCTGATCATGGTCGACACGAGGTGCGCCAGGCAGCTCACGCCCGGCGGGCGCCGCATGCTCGACGCGGAGGAGTGGGCCTGGCTCGAGGAGCAGCTCGCCGCCCCGGCGGAGCGGCTGGTCATCGGCTCGTCGATCCCGTTCCTGCTCCCCGAGGGCGTGCACGGCGTGCAGAACTGGAACGAGGCCCTGTCCGACGGCAAGTGGGGCGGGCTCGTGCGGCGGTGGTCGGAGAAGTTCCGGCAGGCCATCGACCTGGAGCACTGGGCGGCCTTCCGGCGCTCGTTCGACGACCTGGCCAGGCTGCTGATGGGGCTCGGCAAGCCGGTGCTGATCCTCTCGGGGGACGTCCACTACTCCTACCTGGCGAAGGCCCGCTCGGCGCCGGTCTTCCAGATCGTCTGCTCGCCGATCCGCAACCCGCTCAGCCGCCTGCTGCGCTGGGCCAACGTGTTCACCCAGTTCAGGATCGCCACCCTGGTGGGCGGGCTGCTGGCGCGGCTGGCGGGCATCCCGCGGCCGCCGTTCAGCTGGCGGGTCACCAAGGGGCCCTGGTTCCAGAACGCGCTGGCCACGCTGACCTTCCCCGACGAGGTCGTCTGGTACGAGTCCGACGGCGACTCCGTCACCCCGATCGACTCTGTACACCTAAGATGAAAATGGTTATCGTCCCTCCCCATGGATGAAAACTACTCCCTCGCCGTGCCCTTCTACGACCTGTGGCACGAGGACGGGCACGTGCCGCTGATCCGCGAACTGCTGCCGCCGCTGCTGAAGGGCGTGGAACGGAGCGTCATCGAGATCGGCGCGGGCACCGGACTGATCACCCGGTTGATCGCCAGGGAGACGCCCGCGGAGATCTACGCCGTCGAGCCGGCGCTGGGCATGCGCTCCGTCCTGGTCAACCGGCTGGCGGAGGATCCGGAGCTGCTCCGCCGGGTCACCGTCCTGCCGTGCGGGGCGCTGGACGTGGAGGTGGACGAGCCGGTCGAGGCGATCGTGATGATCTCGGTGCTGCAGAGCTTCCCGGCCGGGCAGCGGGCCGAGCTCTGGCGGGTGCTGGCCAGGCAGCTGGAGCCGGGCGGGCGGCTGGTGTTCAACTGGCGCGAACGGGCCGTGCCCGTGCCGGGTGACCTGGAGGTCATGGGCTCGTACGAGGTGGGCAGGCACACGTACGAGATCGCGGGGCAGGTGCTGGAGGTCGGCGGCGAGAGCGTGACCTCGCGCTTCGTCTACCGGATCCGGCAGCGCGGCGTGGCGGTCAGCGAGGACGAGGCGGTGGTCACGAACCACTGGCCCGCAGGGGAACGGCTGGTGTCGGAGCTGGAGGCGGCCGGGTTCAGCCGGGACGCGGCGCCCGAGGGCATGGAGGTGTGGCGGCTTTCGTAGGCGGATTGCCGGAAATAGTGGGAACCGGGGTCCGGCGTGCGGCCAACAACAGGGTGACCGCATGAGAGAGGACCGGCAGAGTGGTGGGTGTTCAGGATGCGCCTGAGACGCTGGATGACTCGACCCTGATCGGGCATTCGCTCGGCGACCCGGAGAGCTTCGCGGCGCTGTTCGACCGTCATGCCGACGAGATCCACAGGTACGCGGCGCGGCGCCTCGGGGCGGAGCTGGCCGACGACGTGACGGGGGAGGTGTTCCTCGTCGCGTTCCGCGGGCGGGCGCGCTACGACCGCTCCTGGCCGGACGCCAGGCCCTGGCTGTACGGCATCGCGACCAAGATCGTCGCCCAGCACCGCAGGGCCGAGCGGCGGCGAACGGCGGCCATGGCCAAGGTGAGCGTGGAGCGCCCAGGCACGTTCGACGAGCGAAGCGCCGACCGGGTGACCGCCGAGCAGCTCCAGCCCAGGTTGGCCAGGGCGCTGACCAGGCTCAGCGCGGGCGAGCGCGACCTGCTGCTGCTCGTCGCCTGGGGGGATCTGACGTACGAGGACGCCGCGCTCGCGCTGGGCGTGCCCGTCGGCACCGTCAGGTCCAGGCTCCACAGGCTCCGCGCGAAGGTGCGCAGGGCGCTCGGCGGCACCGATCCCTTCGCAGCAGAGGAGCCCCGTCATGGATAGGCACGGCATGGATGAGGACGAGATCCGCATGTTCGCCGACGGCCGGCCCGGCGTGCCGCCGTACGGAGCCAAGGCGAGGGCCAGGGCGCGGGAGCGGCTGCTGGCGGAGGCGCGTGGCGGGGGCCGCTTTCGCCTGCCCAGGTTCGGCTGGCAGGCCGCGGCCGCGTTCGGGGCCACGATCGTCCTGGTCGGCGGCGTGGCCGTGGCCATGTCGAACCAGGGGCCGGGCGGCACGAACCCCGCCACGTCGGTGACCCAGTCGGCTTCCGTGTCGTACTCCGACGAGCTCAACCCCCGGCCCGGCCAGTTCATCCAGATCGAGTCCGACACGATGTACGGGTCGCTCACGGTCGGCATGAAGGGCGGGGACTCGCGTCACCTCTACCGGACGCACCGGAAGATCTGGCAGTCGGTGGACGCGAGCGCGGACGGCCTGCTGCTGATCGAGGGCCGCGAGCCCCAGCCGTGGCCGGGCGAGTCGCTGCCGAAGGTGGCCAAGAAGTGGCAGGGCTCCGAGTGGCACACGCTGCCCGCCTGCCCGGGTCCGCGCCGGACCGACTACGCCTACCTGAGCACCCTGCCGACGGATGCCGACGGGATGCGGGCGCGGCTCTACGAGATGAGCGCGGCGTACGTGAGCGACGGCAAGGGCGTCGACGGCGACCGGGCCGCGTTCGACCACGTGCTGGATCTGGTCAGGGAGACGTACATGCCGAAGGCGCAGCGTGACGCGCTGTTCGAGGCGGCCAAGACGATCCCAGGCGTCCAGGTGGCCGAGGGGGTGGCGGACGCGGCGGGCCGCAAGGGGGTGGCGATCGGGCGGGTGGACCCGCAGGGGACGCTCGTCCAGGCCATCTTCGACCCGGCCACGCACCTGTTCATGGGGGAGCGGAACACGGTCGTGGAGGAGCAGCGCGCCCAGGCCCCCAAGGACAGCGTGCTGGCGCTGACGGCCCAGCTGAAGGTCTCGGTGGTGGATGAGCTGCCGCAGGCGCAGGTACGGGAGGGTGACGTCTCCCACTGCGTCAGCGCCACTCTCCAGGCCACCCCGAGCCCGTCGAGCACGGTCACACCGTCGCCGTCGCCGAGCGAGGACGCCGTGACGGAGCCGAGCGAGAACGTCGTGACGGAGCCGGCGCCGGCGATGACGGTCACGTTGGAGGCGACAGAGGAGCCGGCCTCGCCCGCGGAGCCCACTGTGACGGTGACCGCGACGCCGGCGGAGACGCCTCCGCCCGGCAACTGACCGTCTCTCCGGCGAGGGCCCGGCCACGTACGGTGGCCGGGCCCTGCCGCGCTCCGCGAACGGCGGCTAGGCCTGGCTGAACTCGTAAAGGGCGTCGGAGAGCTGGTTCACCGCCCACACCAGGTCGTCCTCCGAGATGACGATCGGCGGTGCGAGGCGGATGGTGGAGCCGTGCGTGTCCTTGGCCAGCACGCTCCTCGCCATGAGCGCCTTGGACATCTCCCGCCCCGTGGCCACCTCCGGGTCGATGTCCACGCCCGCCCACAGCCCGCGCCCGCGTACCTCGACGACCCCCCTGCCGACCAGCTCGCGCAGCCGGGCATGCAGGACCTCGCCCAGCTTGGCGGCCCTGGCCTGGAACTCGCCGGTGTTGAGCAGCTCGATGACCGCGATGCCGACCGCGCATGCGAGCGGGTTGCCGCCGAACGTGGACCCGTGCTGGCCGGGGTGGATGACCCCGAGCACGTCCCGGTTCGCGGCGATGGCCGAGACCGGTACGACACCGCCGCCGAGCGCCTTGCCGAGGACGTAGATGTCGGGCACGACACCCTCGAAGTCGCAGGCGAACGTCTGCCCGGTCCGCCCCAGCCCCGACTGCACCTCGTCGGCGATCATCAGGATGCCCTGGGCGGTGCACAGCTCCCGGATCTCGCCCAGGTACCCGTCAGCCGGGACCAGCACCCCGGCCTCGCCCTGGATCGGCTCGACCAGCACCGCGACCGTGTTGGCGTCGACGGCCCGCCTGATCGCCTCTGCGGAGCCGTACGGCACGAGACGGAAGCCCGGCGTGAACGGGCCGAAGTTGTCGTGTGCCTCCGGGTCGGTGGAGAAGCTCACGATCGTGGTGGTGCGGCCGTGGAAGTTGCCTTCCATCACGATGATGTTCGCCTGGTCGGGCTCCACGCCCTTGACCTCGTAGCCCCACTTGCGCGCCACCTTGATGGCGGTCTCGACGGCCTCGGCTCCGGTGTTCATGGGCAGGATCATGTCCTTGCCCGTGAGGTCGCCGAGACCGGCGCAGAACTGCGCGAACTGGTCGTGGTAGAAGGCTCGGCTGGTCAGGGTCAGGTTCTTGAGCTGCTCCTGGGCGGCCTCGATGATCTTCGGGTGGCCGTGGCCGAAGTTGAGCGAGGAGTAGCCGGACAGGCAGTCCAGATACCGCTTGCCCTCGACGTCGGTGACCCAGGCGCCGTGCGCCTCATGGATCACGACGGGCAGTGGATGATAGTTGTGCGCGCTACGGCGCTCGCTCATTTCGATGAGCTCTGCGCTGGTGGTCATGGTCAGTTCTCCCCCCTGATCTCCAGTGTGCAGCACTTTGGGCCCCCACCCGCCTTACGCAGCTCCGACAGGTCGACCGGGACGACCTCGTAACCGCGCCGCTTGAGCTCCAGCTGGAGGTTCGACGCCTCGGCGTTGATGACCACGTTCGTGCCGTCGCTGACCGCGTTCAGCCCGAGCACCTCGGCGTCCTCGGCGGTCGCGACCACCGCGTCGGGGAACATCGCGCGCAGCACCTTCCTGCTGCCCTCGGAGAAGGCCTCCGGGTAGTACGCGACGTTGCGGCCGTCGAGCGGGAACAGCGCCGTGTCGAGGTGGTAGAAGCGCGGGTCCACCAGCATCAGGGAGATCACCTGGCGGCCCAGGTACTCCTGCGCCTCCTGGTGCGCGACCACGTCCGTGCGGAAGCCCGTTCCGGCCAGGATGACCTCGTCGAGCGTGAGGAAGTCGCCCTCGCCCTCGTTGACGTGGCGCGGCTCGTGCGCCGGGTAGCCGCGCTCGGCGAACCACCGCAGGTAGGCGGGGCCCTCGGGGCCGCGCTCGGGGTGGGCGAACCTGGCGCCGTAGACGCGGCCGTCCACGACCAGCGCGCCGTTGGCGGCGAAGACCATGTCGGGCAGCCCCTCGATCGGGTCGATCAGGCTCACCTTGTGCCCGAGCTCCTCGTACGCCGCCTTGAGGACCTCCCACTGCCGGACCGCCACGTCGCGGTCCGCGCCGGCCTCAGGATGCATCCACGGGTTGATCGCGTACTCGACCGTGAAGTAGTCCGGACGGCACATCAGGAAGTGTTTGGGCATGCAGGTCTCCGTCGAGGTTTATGGATGGATGTCCAGATTGAGGGGACGGAGACAGCCTAAGAATGCATGTTTATGCAGGCCAAGCGTCTGGCATTGCGTGTTGGCGCGGGTCTGTTGCGTCTATCAGCGCATGGGATGCGATCCGTTGCGCGGCTCCGGCACGGCGGCGCCCGGAGGGGTGTCCACCAGTCGCGACAGCACGATGGAGCTCTTGGTCCTGACCACGAACGACTCCGCGGCGATGCGCTCGATCACCCGCTCCACGTGGCGCACGTCCGTGGCCCTGATGTGCAGCAGCGCGTCCGCCTCGCCGGTGATCGTGGCCGCCGCCACCACCTCGGGGAACTTGGCCACGGCCAGCGCGATGTCCGAAGGCTTGGTCTTGCCCTGGCAGAACAGCTCCACGTACGCCTCGGTCGTCCAGCCGAGCGCCTGCGGCGCCACCCGCGCGCTGAACCCGGTGATCGCCCCCGTGTCGCGCAGCCGGTCGACCCGCCGCTTCACCGCCGACGCGCTCAGCCCCACGTGGTGGCCGATGTCCGCGTAGGTCGCGCGCGCGTCCTCGACGAGCGCCGCGATGATGTCACGATCGAGCCGATCCAGTTCCACGCGCCTTGTATACCGCCTGGCCAGGCTGGCGCGCGACGAGCGGCGCGCGGGAAACTGGGCGTGCTGACAGTCATCGGAAGGTATCCGCCAGAATGAGCACCACAAGCTTCCCCGAGGGTTTCGTGTGGGGAGTGTCGACCTCCGCCTTTCAGATCGAGGGGGCCACGTCCGCCGACGGCCGCGGGCCGTCCATCTGGGACGGTTTCTCCGCCGACCGCGCCGAGGCCTGCGACCATTACCGTCGCTACCCCGAGGACGTGCGGTTGATGAAAGACCTCGGAATGGCCGCCTACCGGTTCTCGGTGAGCTGGCCGCGGGTGTTCCCCGAGGGCTCCGGAAAGGTGAACGAGGCCGGGCTCGACTTTTACGACCGGTTAGTCGACGAGCTGCTCGCGGCGGGCATCAGGCCTTATGCGACGCTTTATCACTGGGACCTGCCGCAGGCGCTGGAAAAGCTCGGCGGCTGGCCGTCCCGCGACACCGCCCGCCATTTCGCCGATTACGCCTCGGCGGTTCACGACCGGCTCGGGGACCGGGTCGACACCTGGTTCACGCTGAACGAGCCCTGGGTGGCGGCCTTCCTGGGATACGGCTCCGGGGTGCACGCGCCGGGCCGGAAGTCGGCCGCGGAGGCGTTCAGGAGCGCCCACCACATGCTGCTCGCGCACGGCCTGGCCACGCAGGCGCTGCGCTCGGCCGGGGCCACGAGGGTCGGGACCGTGCTCAACATCTCGCCCGTCATGACGCCCGCCCAGGTGAGCGACTTCGGCAGGGAGTTGTCGGAAGAGGACGCCGAGGCCGTGGCCAGGATCGACGCGCTGGCCAACCGGCAGTTCCTGGAGCCGGTGCTGCGCGGGTCGTACCCCGCTGAGCTGCTGCCCATCATCGAGCGCCACGGCGGCCTCGGGCACATCCGCGACGGCGACCTCGACACCATCGCCCAGCCCGTGGACCTGCTCGGCGTCAATTACTACACCCCGCAGGTGGTGCAGGCGCAGCCCAGCGAAACGGCGGACCCGGCCTTTCCGGGAAGCGCGGGCGTGCTGTTCTGCACGATTCCCACGGCGGTCACCGCGATGGGCTGGCCGATCGTGCCCAATTGTCTTTCGCTGCTGCTGCGGCGCCTTTCCCGGGAATACCCGGAGCTCGATCTTATGGTCACCGAGAACGGCGCCGACTTCGTGGACACGATGACCGGCGACGGCATTCACGACGTGGACCGCATCAGTTTCGTCGAGGAACATCTGCGTGCCTTGCAGTCGGCCGTCGCAGACGGCGTGCGCGTTCGCGGATATCTCGTCTGGACCCTGCTCGACAACCTCGAATGGGCCGATGGTTACCGGCGGAAGTTCGGCCTCGTGCACGTCGATTTCGCCACCCAGCGGCGGCTGCTGAAGGACAGCGCGCTGTGGTACCGCGACGTCATCCGCCGCAACGGCCTCACCGAGACCCGCCCCAAGCGGCCCACCCTCGAGACCGTGGCCGCCCGCGCCGGCGTCTCCAGGGCCACGGTCTCGCGCGTGGTCAACGGCGAGGCGGCGGTGAGCGCGGACGTTCGCACCACGGTGATGCGGGCCGTCAAGGAGCTCGGCTACGTGCCCAACGCCGCCGCCCGCAGCCTGGTCACCCGGCGCACGAACACGATCGCCCTGGTCCTGTCCGTGCCCAGACAGGGGGACTCGCTGACCGCCGCCGTGGTGCAGTACGTCACCAGCATGCTGGAGGGCGCGGGCAAGCAGATCACGCTCATGCTCGCCGACACGGCCGAGAGCCACCGGCGCATCATCCAGCAGGCGGAGGCCCGGCTGGTGGACGGGGTCGTGCTGCTGCCGCCCGACCGGGCCGACACGCTCGCCGAGCGGCTCTCGCGCACCGGCGTGCCGATCGTGCTGCTGGGCAAGCCGGCCGTCGCCTCGCTGGTGCCGTACGTGGACGTGGACAACGCCGGCGGGGCGGAGGCCGCCACGGAGCACCTCCTCGCCCGCGGCCGCCGCCGCATCGGCATGATCTGCGGCCCCACGGACCTGGTGACCGTCCAGGACCGCCTGGCCGGGCACCGCGCGGCGCTGCACCGTGCGGGCCTGCAGCCGCTGCTGGCCCTGGCGGACCTCACGCGCGCCTCCGGCGCGACGGCCGCCCGGCAGCTGCTCGGCGACGATCCGGCCCTGGACGCGATCTTCGCCGCCACCGACCAGCTCGCCATCGGGGCGCTGCAGGCCGCGCGGGAGGCGGGGCGGCGGGTGCCCGAGGACCTGGCCGTCGTGGGCTTCGACGACATCGACGCGGCCTCGGCCACCACGCCGGGACTCACCACCGTGCGGGCGCCGCTGGCGGACCAGGCGCTGGCCCTGGCGCGGTTGCTGCTGTCGCGGCTGGAGGGCCGCCACAGCGAGTCGGTCGTCCTGCCGACCCGGCTGGTGGTGAGGGACTCCACCTGAGCGCCTCAGCTGGTGGAGAACGTGAACCAGTTGACGTTGACGAAGTCGGCGGGCTGACCGCTGCTGAAGGTCAGATACACCGTGTGCGTCCCGGTCACGGCCGAGATGTTGGCGGGCACCGTTCGCCAGCTCTGCCAGCCGCCCGTGTTGGCGAGGGCGAAGTCCCCGATGGGAGCGGCGGTGGGGCTGTCCAGCCGCACCTGCACCAGCCCGCTCACCCCGGCCGCGGCCCCGGACGCCACCCTGGCCTTGAACTGGCGGGCGGCCTCCGTCCCGAAGTTCACCCCGTCGAAGCGGAGCCAGTCGCCGTTGGCGATGGCCCCGACGTTCTGCCCGCCGCCCGTGTCCGTGGTGGTCTCGACGATGGTGCCCGACTGCGCCTGGTACCGCTCGGCCTGGATCGTCGAACGGGCGTCAACGTCCCCGGGAGGAGGGGTGGAGCCGCTTCCGCTCTGCCACACCGCCACGTAGTCCACCAGCATCGATCGCCCTGGCACGGTCGCCGCCGTGGGCGTCCGGCCGCCGAGCGCGTCGGGGAACGCCCCGCCCATCGCCACGTTGAGCAGCAGGAAGTAGCCCGCGTGCCCCGTCATGTCGGTCCAGGTCCCCGCGTCGAACTGCGACTGGCTGACGCTGTGGAACTGCTGCCCGTCCACGTACCAGCGCAGCTGGTTCGGGCTCACGCTGCGGTCCCACTCGAAGCGGTAGGTGTGGAACGCCGCCTGGCACGTCGAGCCGGGGCAGGCGCGGTTGGCGCCGAGGCCGGTGGTCTCGTTGCACGGGCCGCCCGGGTTGACGCCGCAGTGGAGCACGCCCCAGACGGCGTTGATGCCGTTGACGTTCTCCATGATGTCGAACTCGCCGATCCCCGGCCAGTTCCAGTAGTTCCCCCGGTACGGCGCCCCGAGCGCCCAGAACGCCGGCCAGTAGCCCAGCGCGGCGTCGCCCGTCACGTTCGGCATCTGGATGCGGCCCTCGATGCGCAGGACGCGGCCGTCGGCGGGCTTGAAGTCGGCCCGCCTGGTCTCGACGCGGGCCGAGGTCCACTCGCCCGAACCGCTGCGCTGCGGCGTGATGCGGAGGTTGCCGCCGCCGTCGAGGCTCAGGTTGGAGGTGCTGGAGGTGTAGTTCTGGATCTCGCCGGTGCCCCAGTTGGCGGGGCCGCCGGGGTACGAGTGCCCGGTGTCGATGATCCAGTCGGCCGACGAGGGCAGCGTGCCGGCCGTGCCGTTGAAGTCGTCCGACCAGACCAGCGACCAGCCCGACGGGGTGGGCGGAACGGCGGCCGAGGCGCTGACGGCCACTTTGACGAGCAGGCCGCTGAGCGCCACGAGCACGACGGCCACGGCCGCCAGGTGACGCCGGGGCCGGATGGCTGTTGTCATCCTTGCTCCATGGGGGGTGGGGAGCCGTGTGAGAGAGCGCTCTCTGAGCCGATGTCAACACAGCCTTTACCTGCTGTCAACCGGCACGGCCTCTCCACCGCGCCTCGATAAGAACGCCAAAGCCCCGAGCGCGAAGCGCTTCTCCGGGAAGCCTTCGTGCTCGGGGCGGGCGTCAGCAGGCCCACTTGGCAACTGGGCGACGGGCGGGTGGCCCTGGCCCACCTACCCCTTGTCCGCCTCGCCGGTGGCCTGTTCGAGCTGGTCTTCTGGGGAGGCCTCGAGGTCCTGTTCGGCGTCGGCGCCGGCCTGGGCGGAGGCCTTGTCGAGGCGCACCCAGCTCGTCACGCTCTCCACCGCGAACAACACGAAAAGGTACGCCGTCAGCACCGCCAGCACGGGCGTCAGCACGCCGAGCGCCGCTCCCGCACCGATGATCAGCAGCCGCAGCTCCCAGCCGAGCCCCGCGTGGAACACCCAAGCGGGCGGCCAGATGCTCTGCCGCGTCCGGTAAACGGTGTCATACGTGTGGTAGCCCACGACATAAACCAGCACGAAAAGCAGCCACTTGGGCGCGTCGGCGGCGAGGCCGATCGCGATCATGGCGAGGAACTCGGCGGCGCGCAGCAGCGGCGGCGTGAGCCAGTCGAAGCGGCCCAGGTGGTCGCGCGGCGCGGTCGGCAGTACGAGCAGCAGTGTGGTCACGACCGGGAGCAGCAGGACAGGGCCGGGCTCGAGCACGCCGGTGACCACGAAGGCGGCGACGAGGAGGAGGGCGACGAGCGTGACGGGCACGGGCGGCAGGCCCCGGCCGAGCTTGCCGGCGAGGGCGTGGGCGAGCGGGCCGTCGTCACGGTAGGCGAGCAGGCGGGCGGTCTGGATGCGGCGGCGCTCCTCGTCGGGGTCCGGCGTGGGGGTGGCCATGGCCTGCGGTTGGGTGATCATACGAGCGACCTCATGAGGCGTCCGGTGAGGGTGTAGGCGGCGGCGACGGAGCCCCAGATCACCAAGGTGAGGAAGGTGATCCGGGCGTCGAAGAGGGCGGCGGTGATCGCGATGGCCGCGAACCGCTCGCCGATGGGGAACACGATCATCTTGCGCGCCCAGTGGACGGCGCGGAACTTGCCGGCCTTGGTCCACATCTTGAGCAGGCCACGCAGGCCCTGGCTCCGCTCGACCTTGCGGCGGGTGAGCGCCTGGCGCAGCTCGCGGTCGTCGGGGGCGTCAAGCGGCAGCGTGGGCAGCTTGGCGGGCGGCTTGCGGCGGTTGGCGACGCCGAAGGAGAAGTCGAGCAGGTGGCGGGTCGACTGCAGGCCGAGCGCGGCCAGCGCCAGGATCCAGATCTCCTCGCCGTTGCCCGAGACCACCCAGCCGACGGCCAGGCCGGCGAAGACGACGTACTCCTTGAACCGGTCGAACGTGGCGTCCAGCCATGCCCCCAGCACGCCGAACTTGCGCGCGTAGCGGGCGACCTGCCCGTCCACGCAGTCGAAGACGAACGCGAAGTAGATCAGCACGCCGCCCAGCACCATCCACGGCCGGTCGCCGGTGGCGAAGCAGGCGGCGGCCGCCACACCCAGCACGATCGAGATCAGCGTCACCTGGTTGGGCGTCAGGCCGCGCCTGGCCGCCCAGCGGGCGATGAAGCGGGAGTAGGTGGAGACGAAGTACGTGGTGAAGAAGCCGTCGGCGCCCTTGACCGCGTTGTTGAGCCTGGCCCGGTCCTCGTCCATGCCGGCCATCTCGGCGCCGGCCTCGTTGACCTCTTCCTGGGTCGTGACGCGGCGGTAGAACAGGTCGCGCCGGCCCCTGATGCCGACCGACACGCCGTTGCGCACCAGGCCGAACACGATGAGCTGCACCAGGTCGTCGTCCTCGCCGAACGTGGCGGCCATCGCGGCCAGCTCGCGGCAGGTCTGCGCCAGCACCGGCGCGTTGCGCGCGCTCACGTGCAGCGGGCCGAGCAGGACCGCGTTGGGCCTGGTCACGGCATGGCTCGCGGTGCCCACCGACACAACGCGAGACTTGCCGACGCGCGAGCGAACGGGCAGCCCTTCGAGGCGGCCGAGGCCGATCTCGGGGTCGGCCTCGTCGATCGGGACGTGGTCCTCAGGGCCGTTGTCCTCCTGCTCCTCCTCTGTCACCTCCGGACGCGGCTCCTTGGCGACGAGCGCCAGCGCACCGCGCTTGGCCTTGGTGATCTGGTAGATCAGCTCGTCGTGTACGACTGAGTTCTCCGGGATGATGAAGAGGTTCTCCGTCGCGGACTCCGCGACGTCGGCCAGTGCGCGCAGGGCGGCGGCCACGTCGCCTGACTCGATCGTGGCAAGCCGTGGATCCAGGGAAGTGAGCTGGCTGCGTAGTCGCTCGGCCACGGAGGGATTGCCGGGTATCGCGGCCAGCCTCAGGCCGGTCGGAGAGGTGTCGGGGCCGGGCGAGGCGCCCAGCAGGACCACGCGGGTCATGACTCCCTTTCGAGGCGGTATCGGGGGGTTGAACAACGGGTTATGCGGGGACAGGCGTCAAAGTCTAATGATGGTGACGTAAAGTCGCGTCATCAGAGCATGCCCGTAACATGGCTTCGATCCGGCCGTAAGATGTTCGAGTGAGTCTCTACCGTGACGAAGGCGTAGTTCTACGCACACAGAAGCTCGGTGAGGCCGACCGCATCGTCACCATCCTGGCAAAGCGCACCGGCAAGATCCGGGCCGTGGCGAAGGGCGTGCGCCGCACGACGTCCCGCTTCGGGGCCAGGCTGGAGCCGTTCACCCACGTCGACCTGCAGCTGCACACCGGGCGGACGCTCGACGTCGTCACGCAGGCGGAGACCATCAGGCCCTACGGCGAGGTGCTGGCCGCCGACTATCCCCGCTACACCGCGGGCAGCGCGATGCTGGAGACCGCCGACCGGCTGACGCACGGGGAGAAGGAGCCGGCGCTGCGGCAGTTCCTGCTGCTGGTGGGCGGGCTGCGCACGCTCGCCGACCGCGGCCACGAGGCCCGGCTGGTGCTGGACGCGTACTTCCTGCGCTCGCTGGCCGTGGCCGGCTACGCCCCCGCGCTCGACGCGTGCGCCAAGTGCCGGACGCCGGCGATCAGGGCGTTCGCCATCGTCGCCGGGGGAGTGGTGTGCGGGGCGTGCCGGCCGGCCGGCGCGGCCGTGCCCGCGGGAGAGACGATCGGGCTCATGACGGCGCTGCTGCGCGGCGACTGGGCGACCGCCGACGCCTCGGAGTCGCGCCATCGCAGCGAGTGCAGCGGGCTCGTGGCCGCATATCTGCAATGGCACCTCGAACACGGAATACGCTCTCTCCGACACGTCGAAAGGGAGCCTGTGTGAACGTACGACCTCCGACCCCGCATCCGTCCGGCGCGACGCCGCCGCCGATCCCGCGCGACCTCGTGCCCCGGCACGTCGCCATCATCATGGACGGCAACGGCCGCTGGGCCAAGGCCCGCGGACTGCCCCGCATCGAGGGGCACAAGGCGGGCGAGTCCTCGCTGTTCGACGTCATCGAGGGCGCGCTCGAGCTGGGCATTCCCTATCTGAGCGCGTTCGCCTTCTCCACGGAGAACTGGAAGCGCTCGCCCGACGAGGTCCGCTTCCTCATGGGGTTCAACCGGGACGTGATCCGGCGGCGGCGCGACGAGCTCAACGCCATGGGCGTGCGCGTGCGCTGGGCGGGCAGGCCCGGGCGGCTGTGGAAGAGCGTCATCTCGGAGCTGCAGACCGCCGAGGAGATGACGGTCGCCAACCGCAAGCTGACGTTGCAGTTCTGCGTCAACTACGGCGGGCAGGCCGAGATCGTCGACGCGGCGGTCAAGCTGGCCGAGGACATCGCGGCAGGGCGGGTCAAGCCGTCGAAGGTCAACGAGAAGGTGTTCGCGCGTTACCTGGACGAGCCCGAGATCCCCGAGGTGGACCTGTTCGTGCGCTCGTCGGGGGAGCAGCGCTTCTCCAACTACCTGCTGTGGCAGTCGGCCTACGCCGAGATGGTGTTCCTCGACCGGCTGTGGCCCGACTTCGACCGCCGGGACCTGTGGGAGGCGTGCGAGATCTTCGCCAAGCGCGACAGGCGGTACGGCGGGGCGATCCCCAACCTGGTCTGACCGCTCCCCGGGTCTTCCGGCCACATCACCACCTGCGGCGTCAGCCGGCGGGCGTATTCGCCTGGCCGCCTAGCTATACGTGGGTATAGTCTCCTGTTTGTCGGAACAGTCAGCTGTACCCATGAATAGGAGCTGGTAGCCGATGGCTTCCGCACGCCGAGACGGCCGGGGGCGCACCCTCGCGGGCACCGGCCACCTCGTTCGCCTGGCACTGCGCCGCGAACGGGGCATCGCGCCCTGGTGGATCCTGCTGATCGTGGCCCTGGCCCTGGTGATGGTGTCCTACGTCAACAGGTACATGGGCACGTACGAGCTGAAGGTCACCTACACCGAGCTCGCCACCAGGAACGCCTTCCTGCGGGCGCTCGGCGGTGGCCTGCCTGAGCCGCGGCTGGAGGTGCTCGCGACGTGGCGCAGCGGCGGGTTCCTGTACGTGGCGAACGCGTTGGCGGCCGTGATGTCGATCATCCGGCACACCCGCAGGGAGGAGGACGCGGGCAGGATCGAGCTGGTCCGGTCGGGCGTGGTGAGCCGCTACGCGCCCCTCACGGCCGCCCTGCTGGTCGCGGGCGGGGTCAGCCTGGCCGCCGGCGTGCTGACCGCGGTCGTGCTGGTCGGGATCGGGTTCCCGGTCGCGGGGTCCGTCGCGTACCTGGCCGCGATCACGGTCGCGGGCTGGGTGTTCGCGGCCGTCGCCGCGGTGACCGCCCAGCTCGCGCGCAGCGCCCGCACGGCCACCGCGATCAGCCTGTCCGTGCTCGGCGCCGCCTACGTGATGCGCTACGCCGGCGACGCGACCGGGCAGTACTGGCTGAAGGCTCTGTCCCCGATCGGCTGGAGCCATCTGGTGCGGCCGTACCAGGACGAGCGGTGGTGGATGCTCGGGGTGCCGGTCGTGGCCGGCACGATCCTGTACGCGGCCGCGTACCGGCTGCTCGACCGCCGCGACCTCGGCGCGGGCCTGCTGCCCGAGCGCCTGGGCCGGGAGTCGGCGCCGGAGCTGCGCGGCCCGATCAGCCTGGCCTGGCGGCTGCACCGCGGCCTGCTGGCGAAGTGGGCGGCCGGGGTCGCGTGTTTCGCCGCGGCCGGGGCCGGGCTCAGCCCGCTCACCAAGGACCTGCTCTCGCGGCCGAGCATCGTGGTCGAGAACATCATGCACGGCCTCGGCATCTCCGACGAGGGCAAGACGTCGGCCGCCTACTCGTGGTACCTGATCCTCATCATCTCGTACGCCGTCGCGCTCTACCCGGTGCTCATGACGCTGCGGCTGCGTTCGGAGGAGACCTCGGGCCGCGCCGAGACCGTGCAGTCCACCCCGATGACCCGCCTGCGCTGGGCGGCCGGTCACCTGGTCGTGACGGGGCTCGGCACGGCGGCGCTGATGGCCGTCGCCGGGCTCGTGTTCGGCACGCTGTACTCGCTGCTCGTGGGCGACCTCGCCACCGACCTGCCCCGTTTCCTGGCGGGGGCGCTGAGCACCGTGCCGGCGGCCTGGTGCGTGGGGGCGGTCTGCATGCTCGCGTACGGGCTGCTGCCGCGGGCCAGTGCGGCGATCTCCTGGATCGTCTGGCTCCTGACCGTCGCGCTCGGCAAGGTCGCCGGCCCCCTGTACGGGGTGTTCGACGGCATCCCGCTGGAGCCCTTCCACTACATCCCGAACGCGATGATCGGGACGTCCTTCGACGCGCGCCCCACCCTCGCGCTGGTGGCCCTCACGGCGCTGCTGCTCGGGGGCGCCCTCGCGGCTCTGCGCCGCCGCGACTTCGGCTGAGTGGTCTAGCATGTCGTGCCTCTCGACAAGATCGGAGGGCGCATGGGCGGACATTCCATCGAGGTGCGGTCCGACGTGGTGGTCAAGCGGTACCGGTCGTCGGGGTACGACGAGCCCGGACGCGAGTGGCGGGCCCTGCGGTTGCTCGACGAACACGATCCCGGCCTGGCCCCGGCGCCGGTGACCGCCGAGCTGGCGGCTGATCCGCCGACCGTGGTGATGTCCCGCCTGGACGGCGCGACCGTGAGCGGGGAGATCACCGGCAAGCTCGTCGACGCCCTGGCCGAGGCCGTCACCGGCGTCCAGCAGGCGATCCCGCGGCGGGTGCTCGAGCGGGTGCCGCCGCGTGCCGGGCACCCGGTCGAGCTCCTCCGGCTCGTCCGCGAGCGGGCCGCGGCGGCCGAGCCCGATCCCGCGATCGCCGAGGCGTTCCGCGCCGCCTCGGCCTGGGTGGCACGGCCGGCCTTGGCGGAGCAGCTCGCGCGGCCGGGCACCCCGGTGTTCGGCACCGGCGACGGGAACATCGCCAACTACCTGTGGGACGGCACGAAGGTCCGGGTCATCGACTTCGAGTACTCCGGCCGCAGCGACCGGGCGTTCGAGCTGGCCGAGGTCACCGAGCACATCGCGGTCTGGGAGAACGACCCGGCCGGGATGACCGCCGTGCTGGAGCGGCTCGAGCTGACCGCCGAGGAGGCCGCCCGGCTCACGGAGTGCCGCCGGCTGATGGCGCTGTTCTGGCTGCTGCGCGCCCGCAAGGAGATCCGGTCCGCGCAGGCGGACCGGATGCTGGCCCTGTTGGAACCGGGATGACGGCGCACTTCTGGGAAGCTCCTGATCAAGTAGGGCTCGTAAGCATTCACGTCGTGCACAGGATGTAGCAGTTCGAGCGGTTGCGTGACCGTCCGTCACTTTGATCAAATCGGGCTCGGATGATGTGATCTTCAGGTGTCCGGCCTGGAGGAGCTGTCCCGCGA
>NZ_JBEFAK010000061.1:0-53964 GCF_040137845.1 Nonomuraea sp. B19D2
CTCCATCAACGGCCCCAGCTACCGGCTCAAGAACCGGCTCAGGAACATCGAAAAAACCACTGAGGTCGCCTGAGCTGGTGCACATATCTCCGTACTTCATGGAGCACTCAAAGGAGTACGCGGACACGCGGTGACCTTGTGGTGGCGCCACCACGCCTCGAAGCTGCCGAACTCGGCGGGAGGGTTGGCCCGCCACATCGCCTCCGCGTCCCGGCGGATGCGGGCCACGTAGTCGACGTACTCGGCCAGCGCCACCCGGAGCTGGCCGGAGAACGCCTCCACCATCTCCGGGCGGTCCAGCATGTCCCCCGACCAGGGGCCGGTCGAGTTGGTCATCAGAACATTTCCTTTCAGCAGGTCACGGCCCGGTCGGGCCGTGAGAACCAGTGCGGTCGTCGCCGGCGGGCCGCCAGTCGAGCCAGCAGCACACGGTGCGGCTGGTCGGCTCGGCGCGGACCTCGTAGGTGTCAGCCAGCTGCTTGACCAGGGCCAGGCCGTAACCGCCCTCGCCCACCAGGCGGGCCGCCGGCACCAGCGCGGGCCCCAGGTCGATGCAGGTCACCCCCACCGACCGGGCGCCCGGGTCCACCTCCAGCTGCACGGCGTACCGGCCGCCCGGCCCCCCGCTCGCGGAGTGGAGCACCGCGTTGGTGGCCAGCTCGGACACCACCAGCAGCACGTCATCGACCCGGCCGCACCCCGTGGGCAGCACCTCACGCACCCACGCGCGGGCCACGCCGACGGAGTCCGCCGTGCCCTCGAACGAACGGGCACACGCGGTCGGCACGCTGATCGTGGTGGTCGCCATCTACGCCACCCCCGCCCGGTGCCTCGACGGGACGGCGGCCTGGGCCAGCAACACCACCGGCCGCGCCCCGACCAGCGGCAGCTGACCGTGCTCGGCGAGGTGTTCACGCAGGTAGACCAGCGGGTCGGCCTCGCCCAGCGTGGCGGCCGCCACGCTCGCCCGCGCCGCGGCCAGCAGCTCGCTGTAGACGGCCGCCAGCATGACCAGCTCCTCGCGTGTCAGGGCGCACGTCGGCGCCAGCACGGCGGTCATGACACCACCCCCAGCAGCTGCGCGATCAGCGCGTCCAGGTCCAGGTGGTCGATCTCGCGGCCCAGCGGGACCAGCGCACACGTCTTGTCGACGAACTTGCGCAGCACCGCGGTGGCCACGTAGAACGCCATCGGGATGGCACCGTGCTCGGGCGTCAGGGTGAGCACGGTGAACCCGGCCGCCGTCTCGTGCGGGCCGACCAGGATCAGGTCCTCACCCGCCGGGCCCTCCAGCCCGTCAATCAGCAGCGCCCGGCCGAACACGTAGGACACCGTCTGGCGGCCAGAGTCGTCGAGGAACGTCAGTGTCACGGCGAACGGGTCGTCGACGCTGTAGCTGACCATCGCGTTGATCGGCTGACGATCGACCGACCACAGCAGCAGTCCCTGCATCACCGGGGCGCGCTTCATGCCGCCACCCCCTCGGCGATCTCGTCACGGAGCTGGCGGGCGATGCTCGGAGCGCAACGCAGCGCCTTACGGATCGCCTCGGCCGACGGCCGAGGGTCGATCCTTCCCGCCTCGATCGCGACGGCCAGGACGGCGCGGTGCTCATCGATCGATCGACGGGCAGCAGGCGCCTCGATCTGGCGGCGCACGGCCTGCGCCGATCGGGCCGCACTCGATCCACCCGATACGGCGGGCTTGCCGATCACGGGCACAGCCGGGGCGGCCAGCGCTTCGATCGAGGTGCCCTCAGTCGGGGTGCCCTCGATCGATCGGGGCTGTGCGGACTCGGCCGCCGGGGACTCGATCGACCGGCGTGCCGGAACTCGATCGGCCGGACCCGCCTCGATCGGCAGGGGGTCCGGTCGATCGACACGCGCCTCAAGCGACTCGATCGAAGCGGCGGGCATCGGCACGACGGGCATCGGCTCGGGTCGATTGACCGGCACGATCGGGATCGGCCGACCGATCACCAGACCGCCGACCATCGACAGCTGACCCTTCTTGGCCGCCTGACGATCGGCGCGGGCCTGACGGTTCTGGATCCGGCGAGCCAGCCGACGATCGCGGTGGCTGGCGTCCGGGCCCACGCCGTAGCGGTCGATCCACGCGGCCTCCCACGCCTGATCAGGCGAGCACGCACTGCCCCGCGCGGCGGCAATGCTGGCGGCCTGCCACGACAGGCGCGGGTATCGCACCCGCCGCCACAGCGCGGTCCGCAGCTCGGCCAGCGACCGGCCGCTCTTACGCTGCCGGCGAGCCATCACGGTCAGCTCCCACAGCCCGACCCCCAGCAGGGAGGCCAGGCCACGCACGATGCCGACCTGCAGCCCGTCATCGCCGAACGCCTGAGTAGCCACGCCGTGCCAGACGTTCATCGCCGCGGCGGTCAGCGCCAGCAGCCACGTCCAGACACGCAGCCGCGCGGTCGGCTTCTCAGCCTCCAGCGCCTGGTGCGTCAGCCACGCCAGATACCAGGCGCTGCCCTCCAACGCCACCGGCACGGTAGCGGCCAGCGGGCCCAGCTTCATGACCTGCTCGCCGAACTCCAGCTGACCGTCCCACGCGATCGCGATCGGCGCGCCCATCGCGACAGCGCCGACCAGCAGCGGCGCGCGCTCGCTGACCGCTCCGGCCGCCGCCCTGGTGGCCTTGCCCAGCAGGGCCCGCCGCTCCTGGCGCCGAGCGCGCCGCGCGGCGCGGCGGGCCCGCCGGGCCTGGGCCTTGCGCTCCTGGCGCTCGACACGCGCCTGTTCGGCCTGCTCAGCCTGGCGCGCCTGCAGCTCCATGCGCTGCGCCTCGACGCGCAGCATCGTCTCAGCACGCGTCGCCTCAGCCTCCGCCAGACGCGTCTCGGCGTCGGCGGCCGCCACCGTCCGGGCGGCCTTGGTGTCCCAGTAGGCGGTCATCAGGCGCACACCCCCAGGTCACGGCCAGGCTCGGCCTCCGGAACGGCGTCGACCGGAGCCTTCTCGGCAGGTCGGCGACGCCGGAACAGGGAGCGCCACGACCGGCGGCCGCGGTGTTCTTCGACGGCGGCCGCCACGTCGGCGACCTCCCTGGCCACGTCGGCCAGGCCGTGGTCGACGGCCGTGGTCAGCTCCGCCAGCTGCTTGCCGAGGTCGGCCGACTGACCGGCGGACGTCTCCACAATCTCGGCGGCCAAGTGGCGCACCGCGTCGGCGATGTCGGCCAGGTCCTCGCGGACGGAGGCCGCCTGGCGCACCTCGGCGCGCAGCTCGGCGAGCTCGCCGGCGACGGCCAGCAGCGCGTTCGCGGTCGCGGCCTGCGCTTGGTAGACCGCGGTCTGAGCGTACGAGTCGCACAGAACCGACCTGCTGCGGTCGAGGTAGGGGTTGCGGAAATTGCGCTCGTCAGCCGCTGCGACCAGCAGGGCACGGGCCTCGTGGCCAGCGGCATCCTTGGCAGGCATGGTGGTCGTGACCGGCCTGCTCTCTGCCCGGCTCTCCGCGTTCGCCTTGGCGATGAGTGTGTCGGCCAGCAGTGCGATGATCTCGACTCCGGCTTCGCCGTTGACGTCGGCCGTCCAGTCCGCCAGATGGGGGTTGGGGGCGGTGACGTCGCGTAGGTCGTCGAGCGTGCTCAGCTGACGCACCCGGGCCAAGGGACCGTAGGTGTCGCTCGTCTGCCGCTCGACCTCGGCCACCTCGCGCAGGCCGTGGATGTCGAGCATCCGTCCGGCCGGGGTGACCACGCCGACGTGCGCCCACTTCCAGACGCCGTTAACGTGCTGTTCGACCAGCGCGAACGGCCAACCAGTCCGCTCATGCATCGCTGCAGCCAGACGGTGGCTCTGGGCGAACCCGAACAACTCGACGGCGTCGGCGTCGACCACGCCCGGGCGCAGCCGGAACTCCTTCTGACCATGGAGGCTGGGGTAAGTCAGCTTGATGACCACCTCAACGTCAGCCAGAGGCCGGGCAGCAGCCAGCTCGACCAACGCCGGGTAGCGCGCGGGGGACAGTCGGGTGACGGTCATCGGGCCGCCTCCTGACACTGGGGGCAGGAGGCCTTGTGCTCCATGACCTCTGCGGGCGTCGCGGTGATCAGGACCAACGCGAGTGCCGCACACTTGACCGCGCTCGACGCAGCAGCTCCGGCGATGCTCGTTCGCTTCCCCATTCAGGCCACCGCCTCGGGCATTTCAGCGGCGAGGAACGCCCTGACGGCGGACTCGGGGAACCGGCGGTGTCCGCCGGGGGTCTTAACGCTGGTCAGCGCACCGGTCCGGCCCCAGCGGCTGACGGTCTTCGGGTCGACGCGGAACTTCGCGGCCACCTCACCAGGGGTGAGCAGGGCGTCGTGATCCGCCACAATGGACGACATGAGTTGCTGATCCTCTCGACAGGTGAGCGACTCGATTGGCGGCCTCGGTGCTCTTGACCAGCACCGGGGCCGTTTTGCCTACTTGGGCCCCGAATCGGACATTCAGTCCGACTCGGGGCACCTTTACCGTTCAGCTCTACACGGTACGTACCGTGTAGTCACTGACTCGAGTAGACCGCTCTCGCCCACCAGCTGTCAAGTAGGCGGTACGTACCTTCTATAGCAGGTACCGCGTACCGGGTACAGTGGGGCCCATGAGCAGCATCCCGAAGCGAAGCGTGTACCGGCATGTGGCGGACGTGATTCGCCAGGCCATCGCCAATGGCGATTACCCCCGAGGTGGCGCTTTGCCAAGGGAGGACCTGCTGGCCGATGAACTGGGCGTCTCCCGGGCCACCGTCAATGACGCAATCCGGGTGCTCGTTGCTGAGGGCCTGGTGCGCATACATCGCGGAAAGGGGATGTTCGTGAGCGAGCTTCCACCGATCGTCCGCAACGCCGAAGCCCGCTACAGCACCGATGCGCGCGAGCGTGGCCGTGGCGCCTTCGATGTCGAGGTGAAGGCCCTCGGCCGCACACCCCGTGTCAACGTCCGCATCGAACGGGTTGTCCCGCCGGCCAGGGTCGCCGAGATTCTCAATATCCCCACTGATGAGCCGAGCGCTGTTGCACGGATTCGTCACATGGGTGCCGATGACATTCCGCTGCAGATCGCCACGTCCTACATCCCGGTGGACATCGCTACCGGTACGGCGATCGAACAGGAGGACACCGGCCCTGGCGGGATCATCTCGCGCTTCGCCGAGCTCGGGTACAAGCAGGTCAGGATCACCGAGCGCATCACCGCACGCCCACCCACCACTGAGGAGGTCTCCTACTTGGCGATGACGGAGGATCAGCGTGTCTTCGAGATCGTTCACACAGGCTGGACCGGGGAAGACCGGGCCGTGGAGGTCTGCATCCATGTGATGCCCACCCACGCTTGGACACTCGACTACGGGTGGAAGACCATCTAGAAGGAACTGGGGCCGCTGAGGCGCCGAGCGGTTGCTACCCCCGAGCCTTAGACGATCAAGTTGGTCCCGTCATGGAGCCGTACCTGTGGCGTCGGCTCCGCTGTCACAGCGTCCTGCAGGCGGATGGCGAACGCCTCGACCATCCGGTGCGCGATCTCCTCAAGCGTGAGCCAAGCCACCTGAGTGGCCTCCTCGGTGGGGCGTGGCTCGCCCTCAATCACGTGGCAGCGGAAGACGAGCGAGACGACGCCCAGGGCCATGTTCTTGTACACGCCGGTCAACGGCCCGGGCTCGACCAACACGCCGGTCTCCTCCAGCACTTCGCGCCGCACAGCCTGAAGCGGGCCCTCATCCCGTTCCAGGATGCCGCCCGGCAGTTGCCAGGCGCCGGTGTCGCGCCGGCAGATGGCCAGCAGTCGGCTTCCCTCGCCGACCACAGCTGCTCCGACGCTGACGGAGTGCAAAGGCCGCTCGTCTGTGGTCACCACGCCTCCAGCAGGAACTGGACGAAGGCAAGCGCCTTGTCATCATGGGTCTTAAAGCGTGGCCAGCGCCGTGCTTGTGGGTCGCTGAGCTCGGCCTGGTGGACGCGATCGAGCATCGCTTCCACTCCGCGGTCCTTCGCCATGGCGAATCCGGCGGCCCAGTCGTCGAGTACTCGATAGGTGTCGACACCGGCGGCGGCACCGTCAGTGGCCAGCAGCGCTGCGGCTACTTCTTCGCGCGGCCAGATACCTCGTACAGCCTCATTCGCGGCCTCTGGTACAGCTTCGGCTACCCAGTAGCCGCCAGGCTGGTTGCGGTACTCGCGGGTGAACGCCTGCATGTGCCGGAGCCGCTCGCGGTCGAAGGCGCTGCCGGTCCGGATGGCTTCGAGATAGGCAGCCCGGTGGGGGTGGTCGAGCTTGTGGAGCCGATCATCATGCAGGACGGTGGTCTGTTTACCGGGGCTCTGGAGGGCGAGGCTGGTGTCGCAGAGCACCAAGCCCTCGACCACCTGTGTCGTCCAGCGCAGGATTGTCACCGCGGCGGATGGGGCCCGGCCCGGCCGGAGGTCGTGAGTGACGGCCAGGCTGGCGATCGCTTCGGCAAGCGTATCGCGTAGGTCAGGGCCGTCAGATGAGGCGAGTTGGCGGGCCAGTTGCCGCCCAAGTATGTCGGCGTACCAGCCGCCACTCCCTGGCCCCAACTCCACGCTTGTGGCGCCGTCCAGGACGATCACCGCCTGGGGCAGCAGGAATATCCGGTCCTCAGACTCGCCGTCACCGGCCCGCTCTGCGGTCGCGACGATCGCTTCAACGTGTGTATGCGGCATGTGGACTTAGCTATGAGGCACGTGTACCAATATCTGAGCGTGGTGTACCTGTATACCAGCTCAGCAGCTCGATGCCGGGCTCGTGGGGCCCGGGGCCGGGCGATTCTCCCGGCCCACGAAGGGTCCTGCCCTCTCGCCCCACGGGGCCAGCCGAACACGGGACCACGGGTTTATCCGTGGTCCCGTGGCATATGAGCTCGGAACTTCCCAGCTCGGTACCAGTCATCGGCATCGTCGGCCTGAACTCGTTTCCCGCGCGAAGGGGAGGCCTCGACCGAAGTCGAGCCCCCCTTCGCAATGTCAACGGTGCTCTTGGAACGCGCTGCGTTCGATCTCGTCCAGCAGCGTTCGCAATTCGGTGAGGGTTTGGCGCACTTCCTCCGGGTGATCCCTGGCGGCGCCGCGGAGGATGTCACGCTTGACCACTCGCTGCAGAATGGTGCGGAGCCGGCCGGTCTCGGCGGTGAAGCTCTCTACCGCGTCGATCTCGGGGGTGGTGTTCTCCGAGGCGCCGAGTTGAGCAAGGTAGGCGCGGATGTGCTTGACAGCCTCGGTGGCATCGAAGTCTCCCTCTGGAATAGCGTCGACTGCCCCTTTCAGGACCGCTGCGGTGACCCGGACACCGTCGGTTTCTATGACGGTCTGGTAGACGGTGACGGCCGCGTCCTCACCGTGATGCGCCGCCAACGGCAGCAGCTCCCGGACTTGGCCTTCGCTCGGGTCCTTGGTGCCAATTGGCACCAGTCGCTCGGTGAGGGGCCACGCTCGGATGAGCCGGTTGGCGTAGCTGCGACTCATGTCCCAGCGCTGCTCGCAGTACTCCTCGAAGGTGGGATAGTCGGCCCGGTACAGGCGGGCGTCCCTGATCACCTGCAAGGCTTTTCCCGCCGCCCAGTAGGCGATCCGCAGGTTGTTGATGGCGGCTTCGCAAGCTGCCAGGTCGTCCCGTTCAACGTCGATCAGGTTGGGACTGTCGCCAAGGGCCTCGTACGGTGCCGGCAACGCCTTGGCCATCTCGATGACCAGCTTGGGCCCATGCTGGTGGGGGACAGGGTCCTCTCCTCGACGGCGGCCCATCAGATGCTCACCCCGTCCACTGCTAGGGCCAGCTTGTAGAAGTCTTCCTTGGCGCGCAGAGCAGTTCCTGACGGCTGGTATTGGGTCACAACCAGGCCCTTCTCTGCCGCGTTGGTGTGGATCTTGTATTTGCGGATCGGTTTCGGAGCGCGAGGGTAGCCGTGGTTGTCGATCCAGGCGTTGACCTTCAGCAGGTCTTCCTCGCCGTCGCGTGCATCCCATCGATTGACCACGACCAGGAAGGGGATGCCGCGGGGGCGGAGGACGCGCTCAATGGTGTATTCGGTTGGGTCGTAGGTGAGCCATTCAGGGTTCATCGGCACAATGGCGCGGTCGGTGATGGCTAGCAAGGCGCGCAGGGCGTCTGCTGCGGCGCCATGGCCAAGCGGGTCTCTGCTGCGGGTGGCGTTGGGATCGACGTCCATGAAGCCGGGGCAGTCCACGATGATGCGGCGTACGAGTGGATCCTGCTTCAGCTCAGGAAGTAGATCGTTGTTGCCCCGCGTGGACAGATAGTCGAACGGCAGGCGATCTTCGGCGACGCGGTCGGCCCACTTCTCCATCGACCCCTGGGGGTCGATCCCTGCGGCAACGACCGGGGCGTCTTCACCCTCAGAATTAGGGCGGGTGTTCTCCCCGACGACGGCCGCCAGGTTAACGGTGATGGTGGACTTGCCGACGCCACCCTTTTGGCTGATTACGGCGTCGACGATGGCGCCGCGCGCCTTGGCCTCTTCAGCATCGTTGACGGCCTGGCGTGTGGCATCGGCGGCTTGCTGCAGGGCAGCAGACATCATTCCTCCGTGGCTTCCCATTGTCTGGTACTCGGATGCTCACCAAGAGTGCCAGAGGTAGGGAGGGGGTTGACAGCGGACACTCTGCCACCGCCTCCGGTAGAAACCAGACGCGCCACCCAGGTGCTCCAGGACCGTGGGGGCCGACGAAGGGAGATCCCACGGCCGGCGATCGCCCCCAGCCCTACAGGCCGACACCGAAGTGGGGCGATCGTGAGGGCCTCAGATGGCTTCGCGTGCCCCCTCTGCTGGGGGAGCGTCGGCCGCGTGCCTGGCGGCGTCCAGGTCCTTGACGCATTTCTTCAGCCGCTGCATCACCTTGGGTTTAAGGCCAGGCACCTTCATCACTTGGTCGAGCGCGTACGCGGCCTCAGACAGGTGACCGTGATCGATCATCCACGTGATGATGGCGTCACTGCCGAACCATCGTCCGTTGCGCCAGTAGGCCGTCAGCGCGTCGCCGAGGTCGGTTGCCATGCGTCGTTCGGTGCGTGGGATGTCTGGTGGTGGGTCAGGGGAGTCGCCGTTGACGCTGCTTCTGCGCGTCGTGAGCCATGCCGGAAGTCTCATGTATGCCCCTCGCCATGGTGCTGAGACTTGTGCCGTTTGAGCGGAAGGTACGAACAAGTCGGGCCGGTCTGCCAGGCATGGCTGACTGGCGTCAAGGGAAGGCTGCAATCCCCGCTTGGGGAAGGGGGCGGCGGGGCCGGTGTCGCAGATACCTTTGTCCATTCCGGTGACTGCATGGCTTGACGATGCGCCTGTTCATCCCATGCGCCTGATGAATCTGGGCATGGTTTCTAGCCATGCGCCTTGGTGATCAATACGCTGATCCCATGTCACGACCGGCACATCCGTGGATCCCCGTCGGCATCGACGGCATCGCTGCTCATCTCGGCGTGTCGGAGAACACCGTGATCGCTTGGCGGCGCAGGTCAGCCGAGTGGGTCAAGGTCGCCAAGTTCCCCGAGGCCGAGGGCAGGATCTCCGGCCGGGACTGGTGGTGGCTCGCTGATGTCTTGGAATGGGCGGACAAGACCGGCCGCCGCACAAGCGGGCAAGTGCCCGCATAACCCTGCCCCCCACCTCCGACGATGAGAGGAGCGCCCCGATGGCGCGAGGCAAGGCGCTGGGACGGCTGTTGGCGGTGGCGGGGGCGCTGGCCCTGATCATCTCGCTCGTCGTCGGCGCGGGCACCGTCGTGCGTAGCGCGGCGGCCGTGGCGTTCGGCCTGGGGGCGAGCATTCTGGCGATTACCGAGCTCGTCCTGGTGACGCGCAAGAGGAAGGCACACGACGATGCATGACTTGGCTCACCTGGTGACGACTGTGCTGGCGGTCGTCACTCCTGAGAGCACGCCTCCAGCGGGTGGTGGCCCTGACACTGCGGGGTTGGCCAATTGGCTGCGGGATTTGTTCGGGCCGCTGCTGTTGGTCGTCGTCAGCATCGTCGCGCTCTTCTTCTTGTTCACCAAGGAGATCACGCGGTTCGTCCAGTTCATCTTGCTGGCCGTCGTCGTCGCGCTGATCTTCTACTTCCCCGGCATCATCACGGCCATCGCCGACGGCGTCGCTGCCGCGCTGGGGATCAAACGCAGTTAGTGGCTAGCCGCGGGCGTTGATCACCGCCAGGACCACGACCGCGATGGTGGCGGCGGCCAGGGCCAGGCCGTCAAGACGGCGTGCCAGGCCCAGGCCCACGAGCGCGGGCAGACTCGGACCGACACGCACCTGGTAGCGGCGGCCGCCGCCACGACGCTCGGCCCGCCGGCCGCCGCGCACCAGGATCGGGAGCCCGAACAGGATCGCGCCGGCCACCGCGGCGGCCGAGACCCATCCCCACACGTCCACTCCCCCATCATCCGCCCGGGGCGCCTGTGCGCGCTGTGCTGCGCGTGGGCGGCCCGGACTCCTCCTTCCGGTCGGTCACGGGACGTGATCGACCGGAAGGAGGAGGGAGGGCGGCGCAGCCGCCAGGCGGTGAGCGAACCGCGTGATAAGATCGCCGGAGTCCCTTTGGGACTCCGGCGTAAACCAGCGGGTCGGCTCCCTGGCCATGATCACACCCAACGCGGTTACTGCTGGTCATCCATCGTCATGTGGTCCGGCGGCGCCGGCGACGGCTGGCGTAGGGGTCGGTCGGGTCGTAGACCGCACCGGCCTCCGGTGTTCCCCCGCCATCACCGGGGTCATCGCTGGGGTTCTCGCTGGGACCACGGGGTGCGGCCGGCCCGGACGGCGGGTCGTCAGAGGGCGGATCGTCGGACGGCGGCGGGTCGTTGTCGTCGCGCCGTGCGAGCCGGGTGGGGCGCTGAGGGGCCCGTGGCGGGTACAACGGCTCGGCGTCGGGATCATCGGCCGGGAAGGGCAGCCAGGGCGCCTGCAGCGGCCTCCAGGCGCCGCTGAGCCATGTCAGGGCGCGGCCTTGGATCGGCGCGACCCCGAGAGCGCGGTGCCAGTCCTCGCCGATGTCGAAGGCCATCTTCGCGCCCGCGCTGGACAGCGGGCCGAAGGTGATGCGGTCGACCAGCTGGTCGCGCAGGGCGCCGGGCACGGCGTCTTTGGCGTCGGGCCGTTGGGTGGCGACCCACATGATGACGTTCGCTTCCAGGGCCTGGCGGGCGAGGGTGTTGAGCGGGTCGGCCAGGTCCGGGCAGGCCAGCAGCACCTGCTGAATCTCGTCCAGGATCAGCAGGGCGCGGGGATGGTGCGGGCGGGCGGATGCTTGGCCGGAGCGCCAGGCGAGCATCTGCTCATATCGGCGGGCCACCTCCGGCGCCACCGCGCCGCTGATCACCTCGCGCCATTCGTCGGGGCTGTGCGCGATCGCGTGCACGCCGAGGCGGCCGATCAGCGGCGCCAGCGAGCCCGAGCCTTTGCCGTCGATGCCCCACAGCCCGCCGGGGAACACCTCGTGGGTCAGGCCGTCGACGGCCCAGGCCCGCACTCCGGAGCTTTTGCCGTGCTGGGTGGCGCCCACGATGAGGGCGTGCGCGGCAGGCCGATACAGCGCCAGCGGCCAGCCGTCGTCGTCGATCAGGTCGGCCAGCTCCGGGGTGGTCTGGCCGAGCACCAGGGCGCCGGCCGGGCGCGGCCAGTCGCGGGCGGGCAGCAGACGCGGCAGGGACGGCACCCGCTCGATTTCCAGCCGGGTGTGAATGTGATCCCAGGTGGTCAGGTAGTCCGGGCGGCGGCGCGCCTGCTCCGGGGTGGCCGGTGGCGGCCCGCACAGCTCCCACATCATGCGTTCGACCAGCTCATCGCGTCGGGTCGTCTTGTGCGCGGCCCAGTCGGCCGGATAGCTCACCAGCACCTGGCGCAGGGTGCGCCCGTCGCGTGACCACAGCGCCCGGCTCAGGCGGACCTCCTCGGTCCCGGCGACGGCGGCCGCGCCGATCCGCAACCGGGCCAGCAGCCGGCGCCGACCCCGCACCGGGATGGTGACGACCGCCAGCCAGACCAGCGCGACCACGGCCAGCAGCACCGGCACCACCGCGCCCACCCAGACGGCCGGGATGAGGGCGGCGAGCGACGCATACAGGGTCAGCCACCGGCGAAACGCACCCGCCGCGGCCGCCCGCCGCTCAGCCTCGCTGCCGGTCGAGCGGCGGACGGCGCGCCAGGCGCCCGCCCCGGCCCCGAGCGGCGCGACCACCGCCAGGGCGGCGGCGCTCCACGGTGAGGGCATGCCCCGGGCGATCCACACCATGACCGCGGCGACGGCCGCGACCAGCCAGGCCCCGTGGGCGGCGTCCCGGACCGCGTGCCCCGCCTCGCGCGCCCAGGGGTTGCGCTCGGCCCAGGCCGCCAGCTCGACCATCGTCCTCACAGCGCCGCCCTCACCGGTGCCGCCCTCACTGCGCCGGCTGCAGCTGGGCCAGCGCGGCGCCGGCGATGTCGTAGGCGGCCCGTTCGTGGTCGCGTTCGCCGCGGCGGGCCTCGCACGGCCCCCAGCTCGCCGGCCGGCCGCCACGCTCGCCTTTGGCGGGCCAGAACGCGGGCGGGTAGTTCGCGTTGACCGGCCGGGCCCGCACCAGCCGGCCCGAGCCGTCGCGGTCGTAGTGGCGTTTGCCGTGCCCGTCGGGGCGGATGAGCAGCAGGTTCGGGTCGTAGGCCAGCAGGCCGGCCACGATCTGGCGGGGGATGAGCCAGTCGGCCAGGGCGATCCGCCCGCCCGGCGGCAGCACCACCTCGCACGCCAGGCGTACCGGGCCGCCGCCGGCATCGCGGTGCTGCTGCAGGGTGGCCTCCACGACGTCGATCAGCCGGGCCATGTAGCGCGCCCACGCCGCCAGGTCGTGCACGTTGTCGGCGGCCGCCGCCGACGGCCGGCCGCTCGCATCGACCGGGCCGATCGTCCAGCCGTGCACCGCCTCGGCCTCCTGGCGCAGCACCCCGGCCGTCCACCGCCGGCCCGGGTCGATGCCCAGCACCGCCACCGCACCGGCCACCGCACCGGCCGCCGCGCCAGTCACCGCGCTTGTCATCGTGCCCATCACGCCCCTCTTGTCTGCGCTCGCTACGACGCCGGCGGATCCCACACCGTGACCGCGAGCCGCACGGTCGGCCGGCTGCTGAGCTGCGTCGCATAGGTCACCCGCAGCTGCGCCGTGCGGCCTTGGGAGGTGACGGCGCACAGCACATCACCGGCCTGGACCTGTTCGATCTGATCACTGCCTGCGGCGGCCGCGTCCCGGCAGGCCCGCATTCCCGGCTTCGTCCCGCTCGGCAGCAGGGCCACCCGCACCCCGGGAGCGGCCGCCTTGATCGAGGTCTTCAGCCAGTCCCCGACGATGTCGGCGTCCGGCTCATCGCGGGCGATCCGCGGCGGGACCTTGTCGAGATCGGTGTGGTCGTAGAGGCCGTTCACGGTGATCGTGCCCCGCCACCGCACCACCGGCCGCGACGACGACGGCGACGGCGACGGTGAGACCGAGGGGGAGGGGGAGGGCGGGGCGCTGGCCGCCGTCGACGTCGACGTCGACGTCGACGACTGTGGCTGCTGCTGCGATGCCGGTGCGGTCGGTGAGGGCGGGAGAGATTCGGTCGGGACCTGCGACGGCGACGCGCTGGCCACCGCGGCCGCCGACGGGCTCGGGTCGGGTTCTCCCGACGCCCACGGTTGCAGGGAGTAGAGCACGATCCCGATGAAGATGACCCCAACGATCACGGCCACGACCTCCAGGCGCCGGGCCGGGATCTCCTCATCGCCGTTATGGCCGTCGGGTGTCGGGGTCACGCAGACGAACCTAATCCTTTGAGGCCAGATGGTCACCTGGCATTCAGCGGCGCGGTTGTAGCCGTTCGATGCCTCCGGGGTGGGCGTGGCCGAGGGCGACGAAGGCATTCATGAGGGCGTCGTACAGGTGGCGGTGGTGCCAATGCTCGTTCGTGAGCTTGCCGCCGGCCTCCAGCTGGCGGGCGAGCTCGGCGAGTTGCGCGGTCCACTCGCGCGCCGTCGCCGACGTCTGCGGCACGGGAGGAGCCGGTTCGGCGGCCTCCGGAACCGGCCGGGGAACGCGCGGCCGGGAGCGGATTGCGCGCATCCCGCGGGCCTTGCGGGACAGGTTGGCGAACCCTTCCGCGGCCTCCTCCAGCGTCTGGCGCATGGATAAGACGGCATCGGCCAGCTCGCCCGGCTGGGTCTCCTTCAGCGCCTTGTAGAGCCGGACCACGTCGCGCTGCATGGCGAACACCCGGACCACTGCCTCGCGGGCATCGGCGGGCAGTTCGTCACGCGCGGCCGACAGCGCGGCCGCACCCACGTACCCGGCGAGGCTTTGCCCGTGCCGCGCGGCGGCCGCCTCCAGCGCGTCGTGCTCGGCATCGGACAGGCGGAGGTTGACCCGTTTGCCGCGCTGTCCCTGGCCGCGCTCGCGGGGCCGCCGGCGGCGTGCTGGTGGCAGTTGCTCGGTGTCCGTCACGCGCCCTTCCAACGGTTTGGGGAACCCAAAACACTATCTTGCTCCGTCGCCAAGGCAGGCGCGGCAAGGCGTTCATGAGCAGGGAGTACGGCGTCGCAGGGCACGAAAAAACCCCGGCGTTATGGCCGGGGTTGCCCGCGTATCGGTGACGATACCTTAGCACTGCCCATGTTGATCTCGGGTTGGTGGATCATGGTCGATCACGGCCTCTGATCTACCCTCTTGCTCCTTCGGTTTGTCACGATCATTCGATGTGCTGGCTGTTCTGGTCGGCATGCTTTCCGCTTGGGTCTGCGTTGGCTCGCTTCGGTTGCGGTGGCTGGCTTCCGCCCTGGGATTTACACGCCTCGAACGGCACAGCCGAGAGTCCGGCCCAGAGGGGCCGGGCGGTATGGAGCCCGGTCAGGCCCAGGCGCTGTACCCGATGGCGTCCCGGTAGACGGTGGCGGGGCATTCGAGCACCTCGCCGCCGGGCATGTGCAGGTTGAGCCGCCCGCCGTTGGTGGGCTTGCAGTGGGTGACGAAGACCGGCCCGGGATAGCGGACGCTCTCGGGACGGATGCAGTCCACTTCGTACAGTCCCAGCGGGTTGCGGAAGCGGATGGCGCCGACGAATCCC
Source organism: Nonomuraea sp. B19D2 (assembly GCF_040137845.1). Classification (NCBI taxonomy): domain Bacteria; kingdom Bacillati; phylum Actinomycetota; class Actinomycetes; order Streptosporangiales; family Streptosporangiaceae; genus Nonomuraea; species Nonomuraea sp. B19D2. Next base: position 15,098 of record NZ_JBEFAK010000061.1, read on the forward strand.
GGATCGGTGCACTCACCGACCATGCGGGCCGCACCGGAGTCACCCGCCCGATCGGTCCGCACACCGTCAGCGGCGGCCGGAGCCGCCAAGACGCCCGTGGCTAGCGCGGCGAAAGCCGCCACGACTATGGTCGCGCGTAGGTGGGAACGCACATGAACCCCTCTCTCCATCCGCTGGCATCCAGCGGCTGAGCTTCTGGAACCATGACTGGTATCGGGCCCGGTTGGCCGCCATGCGAGTCAGCAAAGCCATGAAGCCGAGGTGTCCAACAGTGACTCGGACAGGCTCGTCCAGACTCGACCACCGGACGGCCGGGACCGGACGGCCGGCAGCCACCGACACCACACCCTCGAACGCTCTCGGTAATCACTCATACACTTTGCGACAGGAAGAGGTTGCTTGAGTGAGGCCGAACGGCCCGAGGCGGGAGGGCAAGGGCTGAGGGCGGCTCGTCTTCCACGCGTGTGGCGAGCTGTGCCGCAGGCCCATACCGGCTGACTAGTTGTGCCGTGTTTGGGTTATAGATCGTGCAGGACGGTGTCGGCAGGGTCGCCGAAGAGCGGGCCGGGAGTGGCGAGCAACCGGTCGACGGCCTCGGTACGGGACGCGGCGCGGTGCACGACGACGCGCCCGTCGGGCGTGAGGGCCTGCCAGCGGCGGCCGGATCGGAAGACGCGGCCCAGCTCGGTGTCGTCGTAGCCGTCGTGGATGTGCACGCGGTAGGAGCCATCGGGCAGGCGCGGCAGGTTGTCGGCCAGCGCGGCAGCGGCAAGTTGCGCCGGAGTGAAGGGACAGATCGGCCGTTCCCGCGGCGAGCGAGCGCGCGGCCTGCGGGGAGTACGGGCCTCGGGCCCGAGGTCGGGCAGGGGCGCGGGGGCAACCTGCGCGGCCAGCAGCGCGGTCACGGCCTGCACGCGGTTGGTGCTGGCCGATCCGGGCACGGGCCCGTCCAGCGTGCAGGCGACGTCACGGCCGCGATCGTCGCGTTGGAGCCAGCCGACGCAGCGGCCTCGCACAATCACGTCGGTGCGGCCGGGCTCGCGGCCTTTGAGCAGGCTCCAGGACGCCAGGCTCGTCGGCGAGGTGTCGATGATTCGGCCGCGGCGGTCGGTGAGCGGGCCGACCGTCACCGCCGCGAGCTCGGCGCCGGGGATGCCCAGCGCGGCCGCCGCGATCCGGGCGACGTGCAGCACGTCGCGCCCGTGCGTGTCGTCGGCGGGCAGCGTGGTGACGAGCTGGCCGTCGCTGCCGTGAACGTGCCAGCCGTCGGGTGCAGCCTGCAGCCATCCCACCCGCTGCCCGTCGGCCAGGACGACGACGTTCTCGCCATCAAGCCGGACCAGGTACAGCTCCGCCGCTGGCGTGGCCGGGGCCTGCTGGTCGACCGGTTGGGCCTGCTCAGGGGCTGCTGGTACGGCTGACGCGCCCTGCCCGGCGGGGCCTTCGCCGGACGCCTCGGTGAGGGCCTGCCCGTCGTCGACGACCGCCATGCCTGCCGGTGCGGTGTGCCGGGTCTCCTGGTAGCGGGCGTGCAGGGCGATGGCGGCCAGGGCCTGGGCTTGGGTGCGGTGGGTGGCGTCGGGGCCAACCGCGTCCAGGGTGATCGGGTCGTGGCCGGGGGTCAGAGCACGCCAGCGGCCGGTGTAGCCGGTGACGTAGCCGATGGGCTGGCCGTGGTGGAGGAGGTGGAGCCGGTCGCTCTGGTAGGGCCAGCGGGCGGTCTGGTAGTCCTCGCCGAGCTGGGGGGCAGCACGCAACTGCGGCACGCGTGCGGCCTCCTGGTCCTCGTGGCCGTGATCCTGGTGGCTGTCGTCGTGGCTGTCCTGACCTGGGATGGCAGGCCGGGCGGACGGTTCGGACAGGCAGGCGTACCAGGTGGATTCGCCGTAGATGGAGCGGCTCCAGGCATCGCGGTCCCATCCGGTGACGGCGCGGCCGGTCAACGCGGCAACGGCGTCGGACGCCGCTTCCTTCGCCCACTTCTCGTTCTTCGGTCCGATGGCGCCGGCGAAGCCGAACCCGTCCACGTCGATCTCACCGTCCGGGCCGTACAGGTGCCATTGGCCGTCGGCGCGGGCCAGGCACACGTCCGTGTCGTCCCATTCGGCGCCGGGTCGGCTGTGCCGTCTGGCGTCGGTGTCGTCCTGCTGGACGGCCGCCGGTTGGCTCGGCTCTGGGTGTGCCGAGCTCGGCGCGGCGGCGGCGGTGGACGTGACGGGGGCCGCGGCCTCGGGCTGGCCGACAGGTGGTTCGTCGTCTTCCAGGGCGCGATACAGCGTGGAGCGGCCGATGCCGAGCTCGCGGGCGATCTGGGTGACGGACTGCCCGCGTCCGCGGCGGGCCCGGGCGGCGGCAAGCAGGTCGTCGGTGACGGCGGCGGGACGCCCGCCGACGCGGCCCTGGGCGCGGGCGGCGGCCAGGCCGTCCAGGGTGCGCTCGGAGATCAGGTCGCGCTCCATCTCAGCGGCCATGGCGGCAACCAGGAACAGCATCTTGTCGGCGATGGTCTGCCCGTTGGGTCGGTGCAGGCCGGCGCAGATGCCGGACAGGATCTCCAGGTTGATGCCGCGCGGGGCGAGCCCGTCTTCGAGGAAGACCAGCAGCTCCTTGACGGAGCGGGCGACGCGGTCGGGCTTGTAGATGACCAGGGTGTCGCCAGCCTTCATCGCCGCCACGGCCGCCTGGAGCTTGGGCCGGTCTTTTCGGGTGCTGGCGGTCTCCTCCACGATCTCGCGGCAGTGCGCCGCGGCCAGGGCCTCCATCTGCGACAGGTGGTCCTGGGCCCGGGTGGAGATGCGGGCGTAGCCAACGCGGATGGCGTTGGCCGGCGCCACGGGCGAGGACCCGGTCGACGCGACGGCGGCTGTGGTGGAGTTGTCCATCCCCTGATCGTCCCGAAAACGGTCCCGAAACTCAATCCCTCCACCTGATGTTTCGGGACGGGTTTCGGGACGGTCGTTCCTGCGGGAACGCAGGCGTCCGAAGCCCCTGCACGACCGTCCCTCTAACGACCGTTTTCGGGACGGTGCTCACGGCACCTCAAACGGCCTTGAAAAAGTGGCAGGCCGCCCCAACAAGTCCTCAACGAATCTTCAACATGGCGGGCCCCAGACTCGGTGCGACGTTCGACGCGTTACAACTTCGATCCACTGAGGAGAGCGGCTATGCGCATCACCCACGCGATCAAGGTCCCGCTACCGGGCCTGGCCTGTGCGGCAGCACTCACGCTGGGTCTCGTCTCCTTCCCGACGCCCGCGAGCGCGGCCCAAGCGACAGTGGGCGCCCATTCCATCGACGCGGCTGCCACGGTCGGTCTGCTGGCACCGGCCCAGGCCCAGGGCCGCTGGATCACTATTGGCCACGACTCTCACACCCCTACCAAGTTCTGGTCGGTCAAGCGGAAGTACAAGTCCCGGTCCAAGACTCTGCAGGTTGTCTTCCGCTGCTGGGACGGCGGCGACAAAACCAAGATTTCGGCCGAGCTGCGACGGGTCATCAAAGGCGACATAAGCTGGCCAGCGGGGAGTTCGGGCTGGCGCTCCTGCGGCAACGGCCGGAAGCACTACCTGAAGATCAAGGCCAAGAGGGGCACGAACTACAGGGTCAACTTCAGTCTCAAGGGGCGCAAGCACACCATCGAGTACTGGATGCAGAACGAGCTCTGAGGCCGCGGAGGCTGGCCAGCCGATCACAACGAGCGATCACCAGGAACCGTCTTCGGGACCAGCAGGAGAACGCCCCGCTGACCAGGAGGCCCTCCCTTCTAGCGGGGCGTTACGTTGTCCAGCGTCAGACGCGGAACGGCAGGCCAGCCACGTCCGCACCCAGCGCGATCGCCACGACGATCACGATGACGACGACAACGCGTCCCCACTCAGCGGGTATGCGGATAGAAACGATGGAGATGCCCGAGAAGGTGGGCGTTCCCGAACGACACGTCTACGGTCGAGAGCATGGGCTGGATGTTCGCGCTGTGGGGGCTGGGCGGTGGGCTGGCCATCGAGGCGCTCGACTTCATCAAGGCGGTGCGGCGGGTGGGCCACGGCTGGCCCTGGCGCTATCCGTACGGACCGGGCGGCGGCCCCTATCTGGTCTCGGTGCTGGGCCGCGCGGCCGCCAGCGCGGTGGTGGCCGGCGCCGCCGGCGCGTCGGTCAACGGCATGACGCCCCTCATCGCCCTGGCGCTGGGGGCGGCCGCACCGCTCATCCTGGAAAAGCTCAGCCAGCAGATCCCTGTGCAGGCCGACCTCCCCACCGTCGGCGGTGTGACGAGGCCGGCAGAGGTTCAAGATCCGGCCGCTGCGGCTCCCGGTCAGCCCGATCAGTCTAGGCCGGGCATCATTGCCGAGTCTGGGCCTGAGTCATCGGCCGATCCGGTCACCAGGCAGGTAGGAGAAAGCGATGCTGCGCGCTGACTCGCTCGCGGGCCGGATCATCACGGCCTTCGCCCGCACCTCGCCCGTTTTCCGCCCGACCGGCGACCGAAAGCCCGGACGGTCGTGGTGGCGAGCCTGGACCCGCACCACCCCGGCATTCGCACCCTCGTGGCCCCCGATGTGGCCCGGCGCGCTCATGTTCGGCGTGGACCTGACCCGCGCGGACCTGAGCGAAGCGAGCCTGGCCTACGTGAACCTCACCCGCGCGAACCTGACCCGTGCGAACCTGGGCGGCGCGGACCTGATCAACGCGGGCTTGACCCACGTGAACCTGACCGACGCGAACCTGGTCGACGCGGACTTGGCCAGCGCGAACCTGACTCGAGCGGACCTGACCGAAGCGAACCTCACCCGCGCGAACCTCACCCGCGCGAACCTGACCGGCGCGGAGCTCACCCGCGCGAACCTGACCGAAGCGCAGTTGCCCAGCGCGAACCTGGACGAAGCGTACGCGACCGGCGCCAATCTAACCGGCGCGGACCTGACCCGCGCAACCCTGTTCTGCGCGAACCTGGACGACGCGGTCCTGACCAGCGCGACCCTGTTCGGTGCGGACCTGACCGACGCGACCCTGATGGGCGCGACCCTAATCAACGCGGGCCTGATCGGCGCGAACCTGACCGGCGCGGACTCGGCCGGCGCGAACCTGACCCGAGCGGACCTGACCGAAGCGGACCTCACCCGCGCGGACCTGACCCGAGCGAACCTGACCGACGCGAACCTGACCCGCGCGAACCTGACCGAAGCGGACCTCACCCGCGCGGATCTTTATCGCACCAATTTCGTCGGTGTGGTCTGGAGTGAGGGGACCCTGTGGCCCACAGGTGAGTGGGAGGCGCGCCTGCGAGCGGCCTCCGAGCAACTGCCGGATGGTCGGCTGAGGGTCCGCGCGGAGGATGCTTCGGACAGCGTCTCGATCCATGCCTAAAACGCCCGGGCCTGCCTGCATGATCATGCAGGCAGGCCGCATAACCGGGCGACAAATCGCCACAAAACGGGCACATCTTGGGGGGTGCATGGAGCGCCGCCGACGGGCGTTCGCGTTTGCGCTGGTCAGCGCGTTGTCCGCGCCATAAGTTACCGATCGGTAATCAGGCAGAATGCATGCACTGTAGCGTTACCGGCCAGTAGCAAGCTCAGGCGTCGGGTGCGCGGTCCGGCAGGGTGTAGCGGGGGCGGCCAAAGCCGGTGCCAGTCTGGTACTCCGCCCACATGTCCACATCGCCCGGGTCATCGTCGTCGGGCTCCGGATCGCCGGCCGCCTGCTGCGCCTGCACCGCGGCGGCGTGGAGCTCACCGGCGAAGTCGCGCAGCGCGGCCACGCAGTTGTAGGGGTTACGCGTCGCGGGGCTGCCCTCACCGGGCTTGGTGGCCTTGACCGCATCCCACATCGCGTCGGCGTAGACCCACAGCGCCTCCCGGGCGCGCACCTGGCGGGCCCGGTCGACCGGGTCCAGCTGCGCCAGCAGCGCCGCGTCCAACTCGGCCAGGTCGTCGGCCAGGTCGATCAGATTCTGCTGGTGCTGGGCATCCCACGCATCGCTGTCGACGGTCACGCCCGTCACGGTACGCCGCCGTCCAGGACGTGGCCAGGGCCTGCCGTCGACCGCCTGCTCCTGCTGCGCGGTGCACTCCCCTGGGCAAACACTCGCCATCGTCATCACGCGCAAGGAAGATGGTCAGCCCCATCCATCTGATCAATCGTCTGTAGTCCTGCGGGGGCTGGGGGCCTTTCGTCGTCAGGAACGCTTCCAGGGCTGGCCGATGCCGCGGTACTCCTCGACGGGGATGGGTGTGACGCCCTCGCTCATGCGGCTGGTGTACAGGCGGCCCGCGAGGTGGTCGATCTCGTGGGCGACCAGGCGGGCCAGCCCGTACGGGAATGCGGTGATCTTGGTGTGTCCGCCCAGGGTGGTGTGCTCGACTTCCAGGGTGAGCGGCCGGGGCACCATGCCGCGCACATCGAAGAAGGACAGGCAGCCCTCGTACTGCTCGTCGGTCTCGGTGGAGGCCTCGGTGATGCGGGGGTTGAGCAGCACGATCGCCTCGGCGTCGGGGTCGGGCGGGATGACGATGGCGGCGGCCCGGCCGATGCCGATCTGCGGCGCGGCCAGGCCCATGCCCTTGCCGAACACGTGCTGTTCGCGGACCCGCTGCAGCGCGGCGAACAGCGCGTCGATCACCTCGCCGGCCTGGGCGGCGTCGTCGGGCAGGTCGAAGGGCTCCGCTGTGGCGGCCAGGATGGGATCCCCGACCTGGACGATCCCGGCGGCCTTCATCCGGTCGCTGCTGGTGCGCAGGCTCGGCTGCGCGTCGGCGGCGTCGGGCCGGGCGCGGAAGCGCCATTCCAGCCGGTAGCGGGCGCCCATCGGCGGGTCGGCGGTACCCCAGGCGAACACCGTCTCTTCGTCGCGCTGAGTGCGGGTGATGGGGTTGTGGAGAGGAACGGCTTCGGCGGTGGTGGAGGTCTCGGTACCCCATACCTTCGGCTGCAGGTCGGCCGGGAAGGTCAGCGTCACGCCGAGGTGGCGGGTGGGCAGCCGGACCGCGCGCTGGAACCATGGCCCCCATTTGGTGTCGGGGACGGTGTAGGCGTAGGTGATCGTGGCTCGCTCGCCCGGATACAGCGGGAATTTGCCGCGGTCGTTGGCGAAGCACAACCAGACCTCTTTGAAGGAGTCCCGATCGTGCTTGGGCTCGACGTCCATCGGCTCGCCGTCGCAGTCGGCCGTCAGGCCAAGCTCGGCCCAGGTGAGCGGATCGCGCCGGTAGTGGGCGTTGGATCGCGCGGGCTCGCCGGGGTAGCGGTCCACGCTGATGCGGACCAGATAGCGGGTAACCGGGTCGGCACCGAGGTTGCGCAGCCGGCGGCGCATGGTCGCCGTGTAGAGGCCATCGACGTAGCTCAGTTCGGCGTGGTCGTCTTCGACCAGCAGGCCATCCACCGTGGCCAGGGCCGACGCGGCGGGCGCGGCCTTGTTCGCCTGGCCGGTCTGCCAGGCCCGCCAGATTTCGCCGCCCGCCGACAGCACGGCATCGGCGCGGCGGGCGAAGTCCTCGCTGGCCTGGTGCCGCCCGGATTCGATGTGGCTGATGTAGGACGGGTCGAAGCGCATCGCTTCGGCCAACGCTCTCTTCGACATGCCGCGGCGCTTGCGCCACAACGTCAAGACCTCGCCGAAGGGCTGCGGGCTGTGCTCGGGCTGGGTGCGCTCGGGGGTGTCCGCCACGCCCTCTATCTTCTCCTGAGCCGGGCGTGAACACGTGCGTGAAAGGTGAATGAGCCGCCTTCACGGTGACCTCATCGGCAGGGGCCGGGGTGTGCTGCAGGCGACCGTCGTTCCCCAACCTCTGTGGAGGTCCTCGTGACCCCGCTCATCGACGCCCTGTCCACCGATGCCCGTCAGCTCGCCCTGCCCGGCCAGGGCCGCATCGGCGTGCTGACCGGCGGCCGGTCCCGCGAACGCGCCCGCTCCCTGCTGTCCGGCAACACCGCCTGCGACAGGCTGCTGCGCCAAGGCCTGTCTGCGGTGCTCATCGACACCGCCGAGCCCGGCCTGCTGCAGGCGCTGGCCGAGGTCGACGTCGCCTTCCTGGCCATTGCCGGGCAGTACGCCGAGGACGGCAAGCTGCAGGGCCTGTTGGAGCATCTCGGCATCCCCTACACCGGATCCGGCGTGCTGGCCAGCGCCGTGGCGATGCACAAGACGGCCGCCAAGACCATGGTCGCCGCGCACGGCGTCAACGTCCTGCCCGGCCGCGTCATCGACGGCGAGACCCCCGCCGAGGTGGTCGCCAAGGACCTGGCCAAGGCCCTCCCGCTGCCGGTCATCATCAAGCCGGTCTCCGAAGGCGGCTCCATCGACATGCGCCTGGCCCGCGGCGAGCACGACCTGGCCGCCGCGGTGGAAGAGCTGCGCCAGGGCGGGCAGGCGCTGTTCGCCGAACGGTTCTGGCCCGGCCACTCCATCACCGCCGCCGTGCTCGACGACGGCGAGCAGCTGCGGGTGCTGCCGCTGCTGGAGACCCGGCCGAAGGGCGGCGACTTCTACGACTACGCCACCAAGAACGACCCGGCCGCCTTCACCAACCACTGCCCCACCATCCTGCCCCCGGCCACCGAGGCGCTGGTGCGCGAGCACGCCCAGGCCGCGCACCGCGCGCTGGGCTGCTCGGGCTACTCGCGCAGCGACTTCGTCGTCGGCGCCGACCTGGCCGGTGATGGCCCCCAGGTGTGGTGGCTGGAGACCAACACCCTGCCGGGCCTGTCAGCCACTGGGAACATGGCCACCATGGCGGCAGCCGGCGGCATCGGCTACGACGCGCTGATCGCCTTCATCCTGTCCACCGCGCTCACGCCGCACGGCTACCGGCCATGAGCCCGCAACAGGAGAACGTCATGATCGGCATCGACGACGTGCGCGCCGCCGCCACCCGCCTGTACGGGTACATCACCGCCACGCCGCTGCTGGCCTCGCCCGCGCTGGACGACCTGTGCGGCGCCCCGGTGCTGTGCAAGGCCGAAAACCTCCAGCGGACCGGCTCGTTCAAAGTGCGCGGCGCACTCAACCACGTGCTCAGCCTCACCAGGGACGAACGCGCCGCAGGAATCATCGCCGCCTCCTCCGGCAACCACGCCCAGGCGATCGCCTGGGCCGCCCGTCTGGTCGGCACGTACGCGGTCGTGGTGGTTCCCGCCGACGCCCCGCAGGCCAAGGTGCAGGCCGCCCGGGCGCTGGGGGCCGAGGTGTACCACTACGCCCGAGGCGGCGATGACCGCGACGCCATCGTGACCGAGATCGCACGCGAGCGCGGGCTGGCGATCGTGCCATCGGCGAACTCCGAACAGGTGATCGCGGGCGGCGGCACCGTCGCCGCCGAGATCCTCGCCCAGGCCAATCAGGTGAGCACGCTCGTGGTACCGGTCGGCGGGGGCGGGCTGGCGGCCGGCTGCGCCGTGGCGGCCAAGGCCCTCAACCCCGCCGTGCGGGTGATCGGCGTGGAGCCGGAGTACGGCGCAGACACCGCGCTGTCGCTGCGCGAGGGCCGCCGTGTGAGCATCCCGACGCCGGCCACGATCGCCGACGGGCTCACCCACCGCACGCCGGCGCCGCTACCGTTCGCCATCAACCGGGCCCTGCTCGACCAGGTGGTCACCGTCAGCGACACCGAGATCACCGAAGCCATGGCGATCGGCTTCACCGACCTGAAAGCCGTCATCGAACCCAGCGGCGCGTGCGCCCTCGCCGCGGCGATATGCGGGCGAATCGAGATCACATCCGGCACAATGGGCGTGATCCTTTCCGGGGGCAACATCTCCTGGACCACGTTCCGGTCGCTGATCGACCGCACAGCCGCTGCTGGGGGAGATGGTGGGGTGCCTGGCCTGCACGCCCGGGGCGGGCAGCAGCCAGCAGGCACTGCATGACAGTGTCGCCTTGTTCACCCAGTACATGAGCACAGAGCGGATCGGCGCCATCGTCTACGACGGCGCCGATCCCGCCGACGATCCACGATGGCACGTCTCGGGGGCGCGCACGCGGGCCGAGTACGGCCGCTGGTGCCGGCACTGCTGCGGCATGGCGTGCCTGCAGATGGTGCTCGATCACCGCGACGGACACGCCCCACCACTCCTGGAGCTCCTGCGCGGCTGCCGCGCCCACGGCGGCTACGTCGAAACCGACGACGGCCAGATCAAGGGCCTGTACTACGCCCCGTTCGCCGACTACGTACGCGCCGAGCACGGCCTGCACGCCGACGTGCACCCGCACCTGGCCGCCGCTGAGCTCCCCGGCCTGCTCGCCGACGGGAACCTAGTCATGGCCTCGGTCCATCGGGAAATCCGCCGCCCGGACCTGCCCGCCCCCGGCCGCGGCGGACACCTGGTCCTGCTCACCGGCCACGACCACGGCCTGATCCACTTCCACAACCCCTCCGGCCACACCCCCGACACACGCCGGGCCAGCCTGCCCATCGACACCTTCGAGGCCTTCTTCGGCGGCCGCGGCATCGCCGTGCGCATGCGCCAGGCCCGGTGACGCCCATGGCTGCCATCAAGGTCCTGATCTCGGTGGACATGGAGGGCATCGCCGGCATCGTGCATCCCGCCGAGACCACCCCCACGGGCGGCGACTACGAACGCGGCCGAGCCCTGATGACCGCGGCGGCCAACGCCGTGGTGGCGGGCGTGCTCGATGCCGCGCCGGCGGCCGAGGTGCTGGTGGCCGACTCCCACGGCCCCTACCGCAACATCCTGCCCGAGGACCTCGACCGGCGAGCCCGGCTGATCCGCGGCAAACCCCGCGAGCTCGGCATGCTCGCCGGCCTGCAGGCTGGCGCCCAGGCGGCGATGTTCGTGGGGTACCACGCCCGCGCCGGCGCGAGCGGCGCCGTGCTCGCCCACACCATCGCCGACGCCATCCTCGACGTGCGCATCGCCGGCCGTTCCCACGGTGAGATCGGGATCAACACCCTGTTGGCGGGCTCCTACGGCGTGCCCGTCGTGCTGGCCAGCGGCGACGATGCCGCGTGCGAAGAGTTCACCGCCCTGGTGCCCGACGGCCTCACCGTGCCGGTCAAACGAGGGCTCGGCCAATACGCGGCCGACACCCTGCACCCGCAGGAGGCCTGCGATCGCCTGCGGCAGGGCGCCAGCCAGGCAGTCAGTAGGCGTGACGAGCATCGGCCTGTTGCCGCCTCGCGCCCGCTCGACATCGAGGTCGACCTGCATCAGCCGCGCACGGCCGATCTGGCCGCCCTCATTCCCGGCATCGCCAGGACCGGACGCACCGTGACGTTCGCTGCTGAGGACATGACGGCCGCCTACGGCCTGCTCCAGCTGCTCGCCCATATCGGACCCTGAAAGGGGGGACCCCTGGTGCGACCGGGTGGACTTCCCGCGGCTTCTGACGCTTCGTCATGAGGCGCTGTCACATCTTGCCGGGCTGTTTCGTCATAGAGGTGTAGCAGTTCTACCTCTGTACGCCGACAACCAATGGGGGGTCCTTCCGTGAAGCCCTTACGCGCAACCCTCGCCCTCGCAGGCGGTGCAGTAGCAACGCTGGCCCTGCTCGCTTCGCCTGCCTGGGCGGGCACCAGCACGGAAAGCAAGAGCGGCTACGGCTGTACCGTCACCGCCAAGGTGAGCTGGAACAGCAGCGCCAACACCTACACCTATACCGGCAGGGCCTCATGCGGTGCCCGGCGCAGCATGAAGCTGTGGTGCTTCCCGGTGCATCGTCACAGTTTCAGCTGGCACTCTCACACCGGCGACATCATCCAAAACGGCCCGCGGACCACGAGGGGCTTGTCGGTGGGGCCGGCCACGAAGAGCGGCACGAACGGCGACCGTTACAAGATCAATTGCAAGCTGGAGGTATCGAAGGGGCGGGTCGTGGTCGAGAGCGGCTCATTCAACCTGTAAATGCTCGATGTGGACGCCCGCAGAGGCTGCTGCGGGCGTCTGGCCTGGCGAGTCGATTAGGGTAAGCAACAGTTCTTGAGTTGAGGGCGCCGAATCCTCCTCACCCTGCACGCTCACTGCGTGCGAACTGCGTCTTCTCCCGTTTGCCAGATCGATCAGCACGCCCTGAAGTAGCTTCACTCTCCGTGAAGCTTCTGTCACAGAAGTGATGAGATGGCGGCGCTGGTGAAGTCGGGAGGCGCGGGTTGGCGTAGTCGTCGGCGTCGCCGAGGCTGAGATGGGGGCCAGGATCTGGCCAGGACGAAGGCTTGTTCGTCGGCGGACATCGGTTTGTAGTGGTGGACGAACCCGACGCGGGAGTAGAGCTGGGGGTAGCGGGCGAGGCGCTTTTCGATGCCGGGCATGCCGATCAGGATGAGGCCGATGCCGGTGCGGTCGTGGTGGTCGCGCAGCTGTTCCAGTGCCCCGACTTTCGGTCTGTCGGCTTCGTCCACGATGAGAAGTTCGGCGTGGGTGCTGGTGTTGAGCCTGCCGTGTTCGTCGACGCCGCGGCCGGGGTTGAGCATGAGTTCGACGTTCCAGCCGAGCCGATCGCACAGGAACGAGATCTCTTTGTCTAGATTGTGCGGGGTGTTGTGGACCTTGGGGGTGTACATGACGGCGCGGGCGGCCAGGATCTGCCCGGCCGAGGCCTCACCGTCGGAGCCGACGGGGCGGGTGCCGTCGAGGTGGCCGGCGAGCTGGTCCCATTGGGAGTAGTAGCGGGCTGACTGGGTCTTGCCCACACCCGGGGCGCCGAAGCAGAGGCCGACGTAGCGTTCGCGCCGTACGGCGTCGGCGAATTCGATGAAGAGCCGGTGCTCTTTGGTGATCACGATGGGGGTGGCGACGGGCCTGTGCCCGTTGCCGCCCGCCAGCTGGCCGGGCAAAGAGCCATGGCCGGGGGGTGCAGGCCGGTCGTTAACGTCGGGACGACCGTGGAGGCGGCCTTGGCCGTCGGGATCGTCAGGGCGGGCCTCGGCGATCGGGCCACCCTCGGGATCGGGGGTGTCGTCGCTCGGGGCGTCGGAGGGCGTTGCTGGCTCGGGGGCTGGCTCGGGGGTGTCGTCTGCTTTCGCCACGCCGGGTGTCTATCCGGGGCTCGGACGGCTCACTCATTCCAGTAGCGTTTGAGTGGCGGACTGTCACTGTGGGTAGTGGAGCTGTCCGTGCCGGTCAGCGGTCCGGTGCTGGGGCCGGAGTTGTCCTGGGTGATGACGCCGTCACCATCGCCGTCACCGTTGGGTCGGGTGAGGGTTGCCCAGTTGGCCAGATCGGTGCCGGCCAGAGAGGCGGGCAGGGGTTCGCTGTGGGCGGCCAGCAGCCGGTCGACCACGGAGTCGCGGCTGGTCAGGTGTCCGCGTAGCTGTTTGCGGCGGGCATTGCGGGCGGCGGTGATCTCTTTGAGGCTGATGGTGGTGCCCGAGAGTTCGGGGCAGATCGCCCGGCACAGGAATTCCTCGACGCCGTCGGACAATCGGAGGTAGACGCGGATCTCGGTGATGTCTCGGGGGTCGTAGCGGATGGTGGCCTGTTCACGGGTGTAGAAGGCCAGGACGGGGTCGAGATAGCGCAGGTTCAGGAAGTGGATCCCGTCGGTGTGGATGACGCGGGGTTTGGCGACGGTGAGCAGCAGCAGGTCGAGTTGTTCGAGGGAGTCGGGCATGCGCGGGATGAACCCGCCGGCCTCCCAGCGGGCCTGCGGGGGCGTCTTGGTCTCGCTGTGGGTGCGCAGGTTGTAGACCTCGCGGATGAACCGGCCGACCGCGGCATCGAGTTCGGCCAGGGTCAGTTTGGCCTGGCCGGCGCGCTCAGGGGTGCCGCGGGGCGCGTAGCCGGGCAGGTGGGCCAGACACATCTGGTTGATCGTCTCGATCAGTCGCTCGATTTTCCCGTGGCCGTGCGGCTGGCCCTTGAGCGAGAAGACGGGCTGGACCCTCAGATCTGCCATGACCTGTTCCAGATGCGCCGAGGTGAAGTCGGATCCGTGGTCGAGGTGGAAGACCGACGGGATGCCGCACACGTGCCAGTCCGGTTCGACCTTGCGCCAGATCGCGTGCCGGAAGGCCAGCGCGGTGGTCAACGCCGAGGGCGCTTCCAGGTTGACGGCGTATCCGGCGATGGCGCGGGAGTGGTCGTCCTCGATGGCGGTCAGCCACGGCCGGGCCGGTTTCCCTTTGTCGTCGAGCACCCAGATGTCGAGCTCGGTGTGGTCGGCCTGCCAGATCTCGTTCGGAGCCTTGGCTTCGCGCCGGTAGACCAGATCGTAGGTCTCCCGGTACTTCTTGGTGCCCTCAAGGCCGAGAGTGACCAGCGCGGGGTCCAGGTCCGCGACGATGCGGGCCACGGTCCGGTAGGCGGGCGACGGCCAGCCGCGCGCCTTGGCGATGCTTACGGCCTGCCGGTGGATGGCGGCCGCGCTGGGGCGAGGCCTGCGCAACGCGAGCCCCTCGATGAACACCACGAGCTCGTCGGGGAACCGACGCAGCCCCTTGTCGCGGCGGCCCGGCCGGGTCAATGCGTCAAGACCGCCTCGCCGGTAGTCGGCCAGCCACCGCTGCAGCGTCCGATAGCAGACGCCACCCTCGTCCTGAGCAGCGGCCAGCTGCGCCAGCGGTACTCCCTCGTGCAGGTGCGGCGCGAGCATCTCGTACCGGCTCATGGCCAAGGCACGCCCGGCAGCGTGGCCGGGCGCGCCGCCGGAGCGCCCGCTGCCCAGCCGGGCCTGTGCGTGTTGTTCGCTGGCAGTACTCACCCTGTTATCGTCCGTCCCCACAATGGGCGCCCACCACACCGGTGAAGGCCACGCTCACGCCAACCTCCGCGTGGTAGGTGGTGGCGTCTAACCGGCAAGGGCCCGAGCCGAGCCAGAGCCATGTCAGGAACGGCACGTCACCAGCAGGCGGCACGGAAAAAGAGGACCGCAGCCGGCAATCGGCCAGTCTTCGATCACCCGTAGACCCGTCGTCTGGCCCAGAAGATGCCAGCCGCCGCGCTCAGACGTCGTCACTGGTGCCGCCGTTGGGGTCGGCGTTGTAGAAGAAACCGAGGTTGCCCCACGGGACGTACTAGATGAGGTCGCCGTTGCGGGCAGCGGTACCCGGGTCGCTCACTTACGACGGCCGGGAGAGCCGGTCAGGCGTTCGTGCGTGATAGGTGGTCGGGGAGGTCGGTGAGCCGTTCGATGCGGAACACCGTCTCGTCTGCCGTCGGCGATGGTCCACCGGTGATGAAGTCGACGCCGCGGTCCAGCCAGATGCCGGTGAGCCCGGCGAGGGCGGCCGCGTTCACGTCGCTTTCCAGCATGTCGCCCACGTTGACCGCCTGCGCGGGGTCCGTCCGCATCCACCGGCAGGCGGTGGCGTAGGCGACGGGCTTGGCCACACCGAGCTCGGTCGGGGTCAGGACGGCTTCGAAGTATTCCAGGAGGCCGAAGCGGGCGAGCTTGGCGCGCTGCTGCTCGGGGTCCCCGTTGGTGAGAACGGCCAGACGCGGTCCTCGGGGAAGCCGTTTCAGGTTCTCCAGGCAGGGCTGGACATCGGGATAGCACCGCCAACACTCCTCGAACACGGTGAGGTAGCGCTCGGCGATCCAGGCATCCAGAAGGCCGGGACTTTCCGGAACCGGCTCGCCGAGCATCGGCAGGAAGGAACGGAGCCTGCGTCGGTGGTGCTCAGCGAAGGAGCACTGACCGGCCAGGTATTCCCGCATGTGGCGCCCCTCCAGCGTCCACCACAACGTCACCAGTTCCTCCGGCGCAGCCGTCGCGTTCGGCGCGGCCTGGACGATCTGGCCGATCGCTTCCCAGACCGCGCTTCGATGATCGACCAGGGTGCCGTCCAGATCGAAGAAAACCACATCCGCCATAGGGGTGATTATCTCGTGGTGCCTGTCCCTGACGTCAGAAGGCAGGTATCACGATCTTCCTTTCGGATCGCGTCGGGGTCATGCTCGATATGGAGTCGCGTCTCGATCTCGGGATCGCCGCGGTAGACGTGGAAAGCCGCCAGATAGCTCCCTCGAGGCTCAGCGGGGGTGTTCAGTTGCTGACTGGTGCGGATGTCTGTGGCCCCAGTTCAACGGTCGTGGTCGAGGCGGTCGAGGATTTCAGTCAGGTGCGTGATAAGGGATGTGGCTCCGGTGAGCCTGCTCGCAGGGGTCAGGGCGGTGTAGCCGACGACGGGCATGCCGGCGGCCTTCGCGGCGCGGACGCCGCTGGGGCTGTCCTCGACGACCAGGCAGTCGCGCGGGTCGGTACCGAACGCGGCGGCGGCATGGAGGAAAAGGTCGGGGGCGGGTTTGCCGACGCCGCCGACGTCCTGGGCGCTAAAGACCACGCCGGGCGGCAGCAGGGGGCGCAGGCCCGTCCGGTCAAGGGTGAGGTCGATCCAGGCGTGATCGGAGGAGGATGCCAGGCAGTAGGGGATGCCACGGCGCCGCAGGTCGGTCAGGACGGTGGAAGCGCCCTGGACGGCGTCCAGTCCTTGCTTGAAGGCGGTGAAGACCCGCTCGTGGCAGCGTGCGGTGAAGTCGGCGGGGAGCGTGCCGCCGTATCGGTCGGCGACGACCGTGTCGATGTTGCGGGCGGCGTTGCCGAGGAAGTACCGGTAGGACTCTTCCAGGGTGAAGGGGAAGCCCAGTTCCGTTAGGTATTCGGACAGTACGCGGTGTGCGGTGGGTTCGCTGTCGACGAGGACGCCGTCGTTGTCGAAGATGACCAGCTTGGGTTTCATGGGTTCTCCGTTCGGGTGAACGTCAGGACGAGGGCGATCGCGAGGAATGCGGCGCCGAGGAGGCAGGTCGCGCTCCAGCCGCCGACCGCGTAGGCGGAGGGGCCGATGGCCGCGCCGGCGACGCCGCCGAGGGTGTAGACGGTCATGTAGACCGAGGCGAGGCGGGCGCGGGCGTCGTCGATGCTGTAGACGACGCTCATGTTCAGCAGGTGGACGGCGTTGACGGCGGTGTCCATGGCCACGAGCCCGACAAGGAGCCAGGCGACGTGGTGTCCGCCAGCCCACAGGGCGGCGAAGGACACGGCGCCGAGGGCCAGCGTCGCCCTAGTGAGCCGAACGCGGTCCGCTCGGTCGGCGATGCGGCCGAGCGGGCGGGCTACGACTGCTCCGGCGGCGCCGGCCAGGGCCAGCAATCCGATCTGGGCAGGGCCGTACTCGTAGGGAGGCTCGGTGAGGCGGAAGGCGGCCGTCGACCAGAACACGCCGAAGGCGGCGAAGGAACAGGCCCCGATGAAGGAGCGCCGTCGCAGCAGACGGTGGGTGGCCGCCAGCCGGACGGTGGCGCGTAGCTGGGCCCGGTAAGGGAGAGCCAGGTCGGGCGGGGCGAGCGGCATGACGCGGGTGAGGACGACGGCCAGGAGCAGGGTGACGACCGCCGCCCCCGCGAACAGGGCCCTCCAGCCGGCGACCTGCGAGACCAGACCCGCGACCGTACGGGACAGCAGAATGCCGGTGAGGCCGCCGGTGAGCATCGTCCCTATGGCGCGTCCGCGTTCGTCGGGTGCGGCCAGGGCGGCGGCGTAGGGGATGAGGGTGTTGACGACGGCGGCAGCGGTGAGCCCGATGAGTGCCCCGGCTGCCAGGAGGAGGCCGGCGGTGGGGGCGGTGGCGGTCAGGGCCAGGGCCGCGGCGTCGCAGCAGAGCAGGACCGCCAAGAAGGGACGGCGGGGGACGATGTCACCGAGTGGGACGATGAGGATCAGGGCGAGGGCGTAGCCGAGCTGGCCGACGGCGACCAAGTGGTCCGCGGCGTGCGGGCCGAGGGATCGGGTTATCTCCGGCAGTAAGGGCTGGCAGTAGTAGAGGTTCGCGATCGTCAGCCCATAGGCCGTCGCGAGTAGCCGGACGGTCTTGCGGGAGACGGCCCGCGGAGGTCGAACCGTGGTCACTCGGACGACCCTAAGGACACGATTGGGCCGCTGGTAAGATCCAATTTTATGGCGGATGAGTGGCCCAATCCGGGGATGGATCTGCATCTGGAATTGGACGTCGCCGAGGGGCGGCGGACAGGGCTGGAGCGGGCGCTGCGGGAGGCGGTGCGGTCGGGGCGCCTGGCGACCGGAACACGGCTGCCGGCGACCCGCCGGCTCGCGGAGGATCTGGGGCTGGCGCGAGGCACGGTGCGAGCGGCCTACGACCAGCTGATCGCCGAGGGGTACCTGGCCGCGCGGCAGGGTTCGGGCACCGTGGTGGCGCTGCAACCGCAGATCGCGCCGGTGCCCTCCGCCACGCCGGCGGCAGAGCAGCCGCGGCACGATCTGCGTCCAGGGAGCGCGGACGCATCGGCGTTCCCGGTGGCGACGTGGCTCGAGTCATCGCGGCGCGCCCTGGGATCGGCTCCGGCTGACGCCTTCGGCTACGGCGATCCGCGGGGCCGCCCGGAGCTGCGGGCCGCGCTCGCCGGATACCTGGGACGGGTCCGCGGCGTGTCGGCCCACCCAGACTCGATCTTGATCACCAACGGGTACCTGCAGGGACTGACGCTGCTCGCCGCGGTCATCGGCGGGACGTTCGCGATGGAGGACCCAGGTGTCCCGATGCACCGCGAGGCGGTTCGCCGCACCGGCGCACGGGTGATCCCGCTACCGGTCGACGATCTCGGCGCCCGTACCGATCTCCTCGGCGGCCTCGGCGCGGACGCGGTGGAGGTCACCCCGGCTCACCAGTACCCGACCGGGCGGACCCTCCACCCCGACCGGCGGCGTGCCTTGCTGGACTGGGCGCGCTCGTCCGGTGGCCTGATCGTCGAGAACGACTACGACGCCGAATTCCGCTACGACCGCAAGCCTGTCGGCGCGCTGCAGGGCGCCGCCCCCGACCACGTGGCCTATCTGGGCACAACGTCCAAGACACTCGGCCCGGCGCTGCGGATCGGCTGGATGGTCCTGCCGCCCCGCCTGATCGCCCCAGTCGCCGACGCCAGACTGCACACCGACCACCACACCGAGCACCTCGGTCAACTGACCCTGACCGACCTGATCACCCGCCACGGCTACGACCGCCACATCCGCACGTCCCGCCAGCGATACCTCCGCCGCCGCGACCAACTCCGCCACCACCTCGCAGGCCTTCCGATTGCGCTGACCGGCATCGCCGCCGGCCTGCACGCCCTGGCCCTCCTCCCCCCGGACGGCCCCACCGAGACCGACATCCGAACCGCCGCGCAGGCCCACGGACTCGCCCTCGGATACCTGTCGGAGCGCAGCGAACTGCCCTCCACCCGCCAGGGCGTCATCATCGGCTACGGCCGTCCCCCCGACCACGCCTACATCTCGGCCTTGGACACTCTGACGGCGACCTTCGCCGCCTGCTTCGCTCAGCCAGGGCCGAACTCCCAGCTACAGGGGGACTCGCCGATATTCCTGCGATCGGCGGTCAGGCGCGCGGAGGTCTCCTGGCCAAGGCGGACGTAGCGTCCGAGGCCTGGCCAGATGCAGGTGGCGGGACTTTGCCTGCAGTGCCTTCCTCTGGCGCGTGTTGTGATGGTCACCCTCGGCTGTTCCGTAAGGGGATCCTCAACCGGAACACCCACCAGCCGAGACAGCCCCCCAGGTCAAGGCGTTCCGTATAGGTGTTCCGCGAACTGTTCCGGTGAAGGCCCCCTATCCGGAACACTTGAGCGCGTGAACGGAACCCGCGTCGGCTACGCCCGCTGCTCGACCGATGAGCAAGACGTGACCATCCAGACCGAGCGACTCCTGACCCTCGGCGTCCCCGAAGACCGGATCTACGTCGACCGCGGCTTCTCCGGCACCACCCGCCGCAACCGCGCCGGCCTCGACCAGGCCCTCGCCGCAGTCTGGGACGGCAGCGTCTTCACCGTGACCAAGTTCGACCGGTTCGCCCGCAACATGGCCGAGGCCAACCAGATCCTCACCGACCTGTCCGAACGCGGCGTCCTGTTCGGCCTGGGCGCATCCGTCTACGACTGGAACGACCCCTTCGGCCGCCTGTTCCTCCAGACCCTCGCCATGGTCGCCGAATTCGAAGCCAACCTCGGACACATGCGCACCCGCGAAGGCATGGCCCTGGCCAAGAAGAACGGCAAGCTCAAGGGCAAGCAGCCCAAACTGCCCGAACCCGCCCGGCGCTCCATCCGCCGGCGATACGCCGAGGGCGAGGTGTCCCTGGCCGACCTGGCCACCGAGTACAGCGTCGGACGCTCCACCATCCACCGCATCATCCACGGGCCAGAAACCTCCACGTAGAACGCAGGATCTTCGCCCCGCTCCAAGCGATCAAACACCGGCGTTGGGCGTCACTCTTCGTGCAAGATCATTCTCATCGCCAACGGCTGTTCCTGGGTTCTTCAACCCCGAGGAACATCCAGCCACACCCGCAGCGTCTGATCGTCGTCGGGTCGGGCGAACCCTCAACCCGGCCGCAGCGCGGGTTCAGGTGTGGACGGCCGAGTCCTCCGGCCGTGACCCGGGCCGCACCGGCGGGGGAGTAGATCGCCCCGGCCGGATAACTCAACGCCCACCTCCCCGCCGTCCCGCACTCGGCGCACCGCGACCGGGCCGCCAGCCAGCCAGGATCGAAGCCGCCCGGATCCTGCTGCGCCGCACCCACCGCCAGTGCCGCATGCCGCGCTGTAGAACACCGCGTCGCGCCGTAACCAGCCCGGCAACGCCCGCCAAAGCACGGGCACCCAACACGACGAAAGCGTGGCAGGAATAGCGACGCTAACCGTGGCACGTCACAAGCAGACGCTGCGCGATCTGGTGCACGAGTTCAAGACCAAGGGCCCGGCCTACCGCACCACGGTGCAGACCACGCTGCGTGCCTCCTACACCAATCACTACCGGCGCGGCCTGATCGCGCTGCTGGACACCCTGGAGTTCAAGAGCAACAACACTGCCTACCAGCCGGTGATCGAGGCGCTGAAGCTGATCCGCCGCTGCGCCAAGGCGGGCAACACCACCTACTACCCGCGCGGCGAGGTGGTACCCGAGCACCGCGGCACCGCCGGCGACTGGGAGAACCTGGTGTTCAGGAACGACAAGCGCGGCCGTCGGCGGGTGGTACGGATGGTGTACGAGATCGTCACCTTCCAGGCGCTGCGCGACGCCCTGCGATGCAAGGAGATCTGGGTGGCCGGCGCCCACTCCTTCCGCGACCCGGAGGAGGACCTGCCCAAGGATTTTGCCGCCCGCCGCGTGGAGAACTACGCCGAGCTGCGCAAACCGCTGGACCCCCAGGACTTCATCGCCCAGTTGAAGGCCGAGATGCGCGCGGAACTGGAGGCGCTCGACACCGCGCTGCCCAAGCTGGACTGGGTGGCAATCTCCGAGCGCAAGTCCGGCGCGATCAAGCTGACGAAGCTCGGCCCGGCGGAGGAGCCGCGAAACTTGCGCAAGATCAAGAACGAGGTGAGCCGACGCTGGGGCTCGGTCCCCTTGATCGACATGCTCAAGGAGGCGGTGCTACGCACCGGCTGCCTGAACGCCGTCACCTCGGTGGCGGGCAGCTCCAGCCTCAAGCCCGAGGTCCTGGCCGAACGCCTGATGCTCGCGATCTTCGGGTACGGCACCAACACCGGGATCCGGGCGGTCGCCTCCGGTGGCCACGCCCACAGCGAGGATGACATCCGCTACGTCCGGCGCCGCTACCTGACCCCGCAGGTCGCCACCGACATCGCGATCGCCATCGCGAACGCGACCTTCACCGCCCGGGACGTGGAGTTGTGGGGCGAGGGCACAACCACCGTCGCCTCCGACTCCACGCACGTGCGTGCCTACGATCAGAATATTTTCACCGAGTGGCACTCCAGGTATGGAGGTCGCGGCATCCTCATCTACTGGCACATCGAGCGCGGCTCCATGGTCGTGCACTCCCAGACCTTGCGCGCCTCGGCCTCGGAGGTGCACGCGATGATCGAGGGCGCGGTCCGGCACGGCACCACCATGAAGGTCGAAGGGAACTATGTCGACTCCCATGGCCAGACGGAAATCGGGTTCGGCGTGACCAGGCTCTTGGGCTTTGACCTGCTGCCGCGCATCAAGCAGATCAACAAGGTCAAGCTGTATCGGGTCGAGAGCGGTGAGAGCGACCTGTACCCGCAGCTGACGTCGGCGATGACCCGGCCGATCCGCTGGGATCTGATCGAGCAGAACTACGACCAGATGATCAAATATGCGACGGCGATCAAGCAGGGCACCGCCTCCACCGAGGCGATCCTGCGCCGCTTCACCGAGTCCGCCTCCCACCCGACCTACCAGGCCATGCTGGAGGTCGGCCGTGCGCAGAAGACCATCTTTGTGGCCCGCTACCTGCGCCTGCGCGAGCTGCAGCGGGAGATCCAGGAAGGGCTCAACGTGGTGGAGTCGTCCAACGGAGCAAACTCGGTGATCTTCTACGGCAAGGGCGGCGACATCTCCACCAACCGGCGCGAGGAGCTGGAGATGAGCGTGTTGTGCCTGCGCATCCTGCAGGCCGCGCTCGTGTACATCAACACCCTGATGCTGCAGGACGTCCTCGCCGATCCGGAGTGGGCCAAGCTGCTCAACCCCGCCGACCGGCGCGGACTGACCCCGCTGTTCTGGCAGCACGTCCAGCCATACGGCGAGGTACGGCTGGACGTGGCCAAACGTCTGGCTCTGGGTTCTTCAGACCGTAACTGAGGCCAGCTCACCACGCAGGCGCTTCAGCCCAGCAGCGTAATCACACCAGCCAGGAGTATCGCGGCGACGAGCACGGCCACCACGACCAGGACCGTCGTGCCAAGGCGGCGGCGGACGAATTTCGGGTTGTGGGCCATCGTGATCTCCTTCATGGCTAGGCTCGGTGTCGGATCGCCAGGTAGGCGATACCGGTCAGGGCGAGGGTGAGTGCCAGGTAGGCGGCCGTTTCGGTCCACTGCATGGCCCAAAAGGACAGATCGAATCGCCCGCGCAGGGCCCGGCCGGCGAGTTGGCCGGCACCGACCAGGAGCACCGACAGCGGCATGGCGATGCGGGTGTGCCGGGTGACCGCGCCGAGCGCGACGCCGAGTGCCAGTGCGAATAGCGACCTGCCATAGGGGACCGGGCCGTGGCTTTCGTAGTACGGCCAAGCCATCGGATTACCCCCAGTGTCCGGCAGGAACCAGGTCAGCACCGCGGCGAGGGCGGCGGTCGCGGTCAGGGCGCCGGCCGCCGCGACGGCGAGGACAGCGACCAGCCAGCGGCCCCGCGACAGGCTCTGGGCCCAGGCAAGTTTGTGAGTGCCGGCCTCGAACTCCCGGGCAATGAGGGGAGCGCCCCAGATCAGGCAGATTGCGCCGGCCAGGAAACCGGCCAGCTGGAAGGTGAGTCCGCTCAAGTCCGGCTCCAGCCGCTCGACCGCGGCGGTGGCACCGTACAGCAGGAGCAGCGCGGCGATGGCGGCGGCCTGGGCGCGCTGTCCGCGCCAGGCCACCCACAGCGGGCCGCTCATCGAACCGCCTCGGGATTGCGCAGGTAGTGCAGAACGAGATCCTCCAGATCGGTGGCGGGGTGGCTGCTCAGCAGGTCGGCGAAGCTGCCGCACAGCCGGACCCGGCCGGCGCCGAGCAGGATCAGGTGATCGCACACCTCGGCCAGGTCGGCCAGGATGTGGGAGGACAGCAGCACGGTGGCTTCCAACTCGCGTACCACGTCCATCACCTGCAGGCGGGCCAGCGGATCGAGCTCGGCCAGCGGCTCGTCCAGCACCACCAGGTCGGCGCGCTTGCCGACGGCAAGCGCGAGCGCGACCAGCGTGCGCTGGCCGCCGGACAATCGGTCCACCCGCTCGCGCGGGCCGATGTCGTGCCCGGACAGCAGAGACTGCGCGGCCGCGCGATCCCATCGGGGGTTGGTCGCGGAGCCGAAGCGCAGCAGGTCGGCGACGCTCCACCGGCGATACAGCGGCTTGTCCTGGGCGACGAACGCGACCGCGGCCCTCTCCAGCGGACAGCCGAAGACCTCCGCATGTCCCGTGGTGGGCGCCAGCAGGCCTGATATCAGGTTCAGCAGCGTGGACTTGCCTGCCCCGTTCGGCCCGACCAACGCGGCCCTGGCCCCGGCGGGCACCGCGATGGTGGCCTCGCGCAGCGCCCACCGCTGCCGGTACCGCTTGCCCAGCCCACTGGTCTCCAGCGCGTTCACCGCTCCTCCCTGCCAGTCAGCTCGTGCATGCGGCGCAGCAGCGCTGCGCGCCGGGCATGGGCGCGCACCACCAACGCCAGAGTCATCGCGACGAACAGGCCCCCGACCACCAGGGCAAGCCCCACCCCCGTGCCGCGCTGCACGACCACAACGGTCACGACCGCCATGGTGGCCAGCGAGGCGGCCAGGCCAATCCAGGCGGCGATCACCCGATCGGTGGCGAACAGCGGAACCCGGCGCGTCAGCAGCCACCCGCCGTAGGCTGCCCAGGCCAGGCAGAACACGGCGAACAACGCGAACGCCAGATGCGTGCGGCCGGGCAGCGGCCCGGGCTCGGACCACCACAACGTTCCCACGAACACCGCGCCGGCCACACCGGCCAGCAGTGTCGTCACCGCCCGGATCCGGACTCTCAGCGACAGCACCGGCGTCAGGTGCTCAATGATGTCCTGCGCCGACAGGCGCGGTTCGTCTGTCATGGCCGGTATCCCTTCTCCTCCAGGTGTTCACGCAGCAGACGACGGGCGCGGCTGAGCCGGGACTTGACCGTTCCGGCCGGGATCTGGCAGATGTACGCGCACTCCTCCACCGGCAGGTCCTCCAGGTAGAACAGGACAAGGATCTCCCGTTCCAGCACCGGTAGAGCCGACAGCACGCTCACGAGCGCGGCGCGATCCACCATGGCCTCAACCGGGTCTTCGGTGGCCACGTCGTCGGCCGCGAGCGTCTCCTGCTCGCGGGCGTACTCGCCGCGCAGCCGGTCGGTGACCGACCTCCGGGCGATCGTGAACAGCCACGGCGCGAACCGGCCCGGGTCCCTCAGCCGGGGCAAGCCGCGGACGACGGCCAGCCAGATCTCCTGCGTCACGTCGTCGGCCCGGTCAGCATCCAGCATGCGGCGCACATAGATCCACACCGGCATC
The DNA here is from genome assembly GCF_040137845.1 of Nonomuraea sp. B19D2. NCBI lineage: Bacteria > Bacillati > Actinomycetota > Actinomycetes > Streptosporangiales > Streptosporangiaceae > Nonomuraea > Nonomuraea sp. B19D2. Next base: position 40,040 of record NZ_JBEFAK010000061.1, read on the forward strand.
CGCCACCGAGCCAGCAACTCGGCCAGCGCCGCGCGCTCTCCCAGCTGAGCACGCAGCACCAGCAGCTCATCGGTCATCTCGTCCTCCCGTCATCTTGCACAGTCGGGCGAGAAGCCAAGAAGGTTCACGGTTCCCGGATCACCTATGGAGCATGCTCACCGCAGGCTACGATCCAGGTGCCGATAGATCGTGGCGCGGCTGACGCCGAGCCGATCAGCAATCTGCTGGACGGTGTAGCGTCGCTTACCGTCCGATCCCTTCATGTCGTACAGCGCGCGGGCCATCTCCACCCCGTGCGGGTCCAACGAGGGAGGCCGCCCGCCGACGCGGCCCCGCGCGCGGGCTGACGCAAGACCTTCGAGCGTGCCCTCGACGATGAGCTCGCGCAGGAACTCGTCGAAGGCGCCGAACATGTGGAACTGCAGGCGCCCGGAGGGTGTGGAAGTGTCGATGCCCTGCTTGAGCACCAGCAGGTCGACGTCGCGCTCACGGAGTTGCGCGGCCAGGTCGAGCAGATGCCGCAGGGATCGTGCGGCGCGTGACAGGCGAGTGATGACGAAGGTGTCGCCGGGCCGGAGGTAGTCCAGCGCCTTGTTGAGCTCAGGGCGGTGGTCGATCTTTCCGGACGCCTTGTCGATGAAGATCCGATCGCATCCGGCCGCTGTCAGGGCGTCGCGCTGGCTATCGGGGTTCTGGTCGCGGGTGGAAACGCGTCCATAGCCAATCCTGCTCATCGCGTCAGTGTCTCATAAACGGCTGAATCGAGGAGTAGTGAAACATAGTTTTCGTACGCGGATTTTGAGACATGCTCACGAGCGTGAACGTCGGGAACGGGGCGGCGGTCACTCCGTGTCTCAGAAATGATCGATTTCGCACAAGATCAAATGGGGCGTCGGCCTGAGAAGCCGCTCGTTTGGGGCTCATGACACGTTTCTTACCGGCACCCCGATTAAGGCCGTCCGCCGCCTCGGTCAAAGTGGGCCTGGCGCCCCCTCCAAAAGGCCAGGCCCCCATCCGCATGCTAGTGGTCAAGCGATTACTAAGCGTGTGTTTCGCCTGCTTCGTCGTCGTCCCACAGGTCGTAGTCGTAGGGCTCGCCACGAGCCAGCCGTTCGGCGCGCATCTGTTCGCGTTCGGCGTCGGTGATGCCGGTGATGTACTCCCACAGGCTGACCCGCTGGACCTTGCCCCGGGCCAGATCGTGCTGCAGCACGATCCGCGACGAGCGGCCCATCTCCTCCTCTTTGACCACCCACGGGTCGGTCGCTTCCCAGGGAACGTCGGCCCAGGAGGCGTTCTCGGCGATCTCGACGGCCGCACGGTGGGCGGGGGAGCCGTGCTGGCGGGGGCCGTCGGCCAGGGGTTCCCAGCAGGAGGCGCACTTCACCCACGCGACCTTGTCGAGCTGGCCGACGTCGGTGTCGACGACGACGTCCTGCACGCCGCTGCCGGGGTCGGCGGTGTTGACCAGGGCGTTGACCACCGGGCCGGTGTAGGCGACCTGCAGGAAGGACGACCTGCAGTACGGGCAGACCGGCACCCGCTTGGTCGCCGGCAACCGCTCGCCCAAGGCCTTCTCCTGCGCGCGCCGCTCGCGCTCGGCTTCCTGCTCGGCGAGGTGGCGCTGCCACACCGCGGCCGCCTCGACCGGCAGCAGCACGGCCTCGTTGCGGCCGGGGCCGCGCCGGGTCAACACGACCGGGTCGCCGCCGCCGGCCGCTTCGATGAGTCCGGCCAGGCGGGCGCGGGCGTCCCGGATCCCGATCTTCTTCATGATCCACATTGTGTACACAACCCGGCGCGGACCGGACGGGAACCCTCGTACCGCCTGGAGCTCCGGCCGGACTGCCCCAGCGCGCCTCGCGGAGTTCCTTTGTGTACACAAGTGACCGCCGTTCTTGATCGTCCGACGCTAGCCCGGCCTCAGCTGTTGTCGGTCATGCGCTGAGCCGCGAACACCCGGGCCAGCCAGGCCCGTTGGGTGTTCGGCATGGCGCCCGCGTCCTCGCCGGGTTCGCCGGGGAGGCGGTGGCGGTCGATGACCTCACGCTGGAAGATCGCTTCCGGCTCGACGAGCCGCCGTGTGGCCTCCAGGGCCGCGAACGCGTCTCGGCTGGCATCAGGGGCTCGGGAGGGGGCTACGGGCGTCCTGTGGCCCCCTGTGGGCTTGCGCCGCTCGTTGGGTTCTCCGGTTGGGGTGGAAGTGGCCGGTGTGGCGTCCGGAGCCATGATCTTTACAATGTAAAGATCATGGCCGGTGGATCCGCTCGGCTGTGGCGAGTCCGCGTCGCGGCGGTGTATCCGCTTGGCGGCGGTGGGGCTGGCGGCGGCCAGGGCGGCGCGGGCGGCGGCCGCGGGGGCGGCGGCGTCGACGCTGTGGGCGAGGCGGCGTTCGTGTTCGGCGCGGGCGGCCTGGCGGGCTTGGGCGGCCACTTGCTGGCGGGCGGCGGCTTGCTGGGACGGTGAGGGGCGGATGGTGCCGTCGGGGGTGTGCCAGAGGATCAGGCGGTGGCGGATCCAGCCGGGGATCCACTGGGGTGGGTGGGTGTAGGTCCAGCTGGTGCCGTAGGGGGTGTGGTCCAGGCCGTGCAGGACGTCACCGGCGGTCCAGCCGGCGCGGAAGTACTCCCGCAGCAGGGAGCGCAGGTGCTTGGCGGTGATCTTGCGCAGGATTGGGCTGTGGGCGCGCAGCGCCTGGGCGGCTTGGAGCATCTCGACTTTGGTGCCCGGCGTTGCGGACAGCGGCCACGTCCGGGCGGTGTCGCTGCTGTGGGCGCTTTGCCCGGTTTGGGCGTTTGTTCGCGCGCCTGCGTTAGGGGTTCCGTCCTCGGTTGTTCTCTCATCAGAGAGAACAACCGAGGGGGGTCGCGTTTCCTCCACAGGCGAAGGGCAGGCGGATGCCCCGGTGGTGTCCTTGGCGGGGGTCTGGGTGGTCGCCAGGGGGATGAGGAGCGCGTACTCAGCGCCCAGGTTCGCGGCGCCGTCGTCGTCGGTCCCGCATCGGGTGCCGGGCCTAAACCGCGGTGTGGAGCCCTCGACCACGGTGGCCAGGAAGCCGCGCTCGCGCAGCCAGCGGATCCACTTTTTGACCGCGCTGAGGCGCAGGCCGGTGCGCTCCATGATGAGTTTGCGGGTCGGGATCGAGGTCCACACGGACGGGTCGACCGTCGATCGGCTCGCCCGCCACATGGCCACCCGGGCCACCGAAAGCAGGTTGGTGTAGGCGTCGCAGCGCAGCTCGTCGACGTCGGGATGGGTGCGCACCGCGCGCATCCATCCCGCCTGGGAACGCGCCGAAACAGCGCCGCCAACGGCCCACGCCGTCACCTCAATCGCGATCGCGATGAGCTCGCGCTTGTACAACCGGCATGCCGTGCAGGCCGCGTCGTGGCCGGCCCCATGCTCTGGGCACGGCGGCCGCGAGGGTCCCGGTGCGCGGTAGACGCGCTCGCCGGGGCGGCGGAACGGGCCGCCGACCACGTCGGCCTCGTCGGCTGCGGGGTGGATCGGGAAGGGGGTGTCCCCGCGCCCCGGCGTGTCTTCAGGGCGCAGTGGGACAACCGCCTGGCTGCCTGCTATGGTCGTCTCCAGACGTGCGAAATCCCGTCGAGATCGATCCGCTTTTCTGCCCGCCAAAGCTTCTGAGCTGATCGTTCCGAAACGTGATCAAGATGAAGTTGTTGTCCACGCCCCGCAACCGCGGGGCGTTTTTCTTTGCCTAGGGCGACTCCTGTGAAGATCGACAGTGAGTAGTCAAGTCCGCATCCTTCCATGAACACGCCGTGCGCGGCACCGTACGCGGCAAGGCCTCGCCCGGCGTGTCGCACATCGCAAGCGCAAACCGGACGTGAGAGGCGCAGACCGGGCACCGCCACGGGACGGTCGACCTGGTCGGCCACGCACGGCACCGATATGAGGAGATCTCTACCAGACTTTCTGACAATTCGTCGTGATTTCTTGTCAGAAACCCTGCTAAGGGGCCCCTTTACGGGCTTGACAGTCCAAACTGCGCCAAGCTCGGCGCACGAGGAGGCGGGCGGAGCGACCGAGATCCCGGCGGACGGGCGACCTACAGGGCCACGGACGACCCGTGGCCCCGTAAGTGTCGGGCCGGTGCCGGCTACTTGCTGCAGCGCGGGCAGGAGGCGCTGCTGTACTGCACCGAATGAACAGAGCACCAGTTCAGCGGCTTGCTCGGGGTGCTGCTGGCGTCGGTGGGCCGGGGCTGGCCACGGCGGACAGTGAGTGGCATCGTGGGAACTCCTCATCGAGGGGCCCCGGGCGTGCGTTCTTGGTCGGATGAACGCCTGGGGCTTTGTCGTGTCGGGGCGGACGCCCCGGGCACCCCGCCCGGCACACGGCCAGGCGAGGACCCGCAACGGCGGCACCGGCTCAGCGGTCATGCCGCGTTGTCCAAGTCGGCCGCCTCGGCGGCGATGTAGAGGATCTCGGCGACGTGCAGGTGACCGGCCAGACCGGCTTCCTCGAACACGTCGTGGACGAACGCCGGAAGCTCCTCCATCTCCAGGAATTCCTCCTCGACGCCGGCCATGAAGACACCGGCGAGAAAGCCTGGGATGTGGTCGAACATCCGGGTCCCGGCAGGCCAGGCCGCGTAGGCATTCTTGACGGAGTTGGCCATGCTGTGGATGTCCTCGCCGGTGGCGAGGGAGTCCTCGATGTCGGCCTTGAGGGTGGCGGGGACGTCGTCCGTCTGCTTGTCGGACACGTGGTGCTCCTTTTCGTCGGGTTGTGTGCGGTTGGAGTTGGCGGCTCCGGACATCCGCCCGGCCCGGGTGAAGGGCCGGGCGGCATCCGCAACGCCAGCGCCGGGCTATGTGGCCAGCTCCCAGCCGTGGCAAGGCAGGCAGGCGCCGTAGCGGGTGGGGATGCAGTACGGCTGTTCGATGCCGCACTCGGGGCAGATGCGGCGGGCGGCCAGCGCCTTGTCCAGGGCCTGCAGCTGGGCGGCGGAGGGGGTGCGGCGCGCTTTGGCCTTGGCGATCTCGTACAGGTAGGCCACCCGCACCCCGCGGTAGCGCGACCAGTAGCGGCGCGAGCGCCACATGAGCTGAGCGACCGGCGGCTGGCCGCCGGGCCGCAGCCCGGCCGCGCGCAGCTGCCGGCGCGTGGCCAGCCCGTCGGGCGCCATCCGCCATGGGTAGGTCGGCAGACCGCCAAAGCGACGCCCTGTGGGATCCCAGAAAACGCGGCGCCCCATCAGCCCACCCCGAGCATGGCGATCAGCTCATCCGCCTCCGCCGGGCTGGTGGCCATGCGGTGGCACAGCCGCCGGACGAGCGCCTCCTCATCGGCCGGGACGGGCTGCGTGGACCCGATCTCGAACTGCACATGTCGCGGTGCCCGGCGCGGTCGGGCCGGCTCGTTCGGGCCGGTGGCGTCGCGGCGGCCGCGAGGCCTCGCCGGCGCACCCGTCGAGGACGGTTGGGCGGCCTGCGGGGTGGGCGCTTCGTCATCCGCGGCCACGGCCTCTTCGAGGTCGCGCAGCCACGCCTCGGCGGCGGCCGCCTGCTCATACGCGGCGGTGATCAGGCCGACCAGGCGGGTGCGTAGCTTCTCCAGGTCGGCCATCCACCGGTCGGCGGGCCGTTGCCCGCTGACCGCCCCGAGACGGGTGTGGAGGCGGTCGGCCTGGTGAGCGACGTGGCGGTGCGGGCAGCTGCGGCCCAGCTCCAGCACCTCCGCCGCGCTGGCGTGGGGCAGGCGCTCCAGCAGCGCGCCGATCGCCTCAACCTCGCTGAGCGTCGCGGCCATGGTGGGGGTCTCAGCCATGGTCGCCTCGCTCCGGGTCGCACGGCCCGGCCGTGCACGCGTCGCACTTCGCCTGACCGCTGGCGAAACTCCAGAAGTTGGCCAGCAGCTTCTCCGCCTCCGCCACGTCGGCGAAGTGCGTCAGCCCGTCTTCCTCCTCGTCGTAGGTGTACGCGCAGCAGATGCAGGTGACCGTCACACACCCGTGGTCGAGCTGGCGCGGCTTCCAGGCATCGGCGAGGATCGCCGCCCGGTCGGCCGCTTTCTCCATGGTCGGGAAGTGCGGCACGCCGTCGGCGTCGTCGAAGTCTTCGCCGTCGCTGTTGGTCAGCACCCAGCAGGGCGCGGACATGGTGCCGGCCAGGATCACCTCCCGGGCAGGGAGCTGATCCCAGACGCGGCCGTCCAACTCTCGGCTGGCGTGGTGAACGTGCTCGGTCATGCGGTCCTCCCGGTGAGGATCAAGGGCAGCGTGACGACCAGGAGGACCAGGTCGGCGAGCATGAGGTCGACGGCCACGCGGATCAGGCCGTTCTTGGCCCGGGCGATCGTCGACAGCAGGTGCAGGTTGTCGGCGGCCTCCAGAGCGCCGGTGCCCTGGCCGGCCAGGACGGCCAGCAGGTCGGCGCCGTCGTGGGCGCGGGCGTGGGCGACAAAGCCGGTCCCGCCGATGCGGGGCAGGCGCGGCCGCACGGTGAGCAGCAGCACGACCGCGACCACGGCCAGGACCAGCCCGGCCAGCCACAGCGCGATCGCGCCCAACGGCGTCGTGCGCGGGCCGGTGGCGGCCAGCGCGACGATGGCCGTCAGCCAGCCGAGCGTGAAGGCCAGCAGCGTGTTGGCCTTGGCGTCGATGCGGGCGAGCTCGGCGCGCACCGCGTCGGTTTCGCGCGCCAGCACCGCCAGCGCGCCGGGGAAGGCGGTCATCGCGTCACCTGCCGCACGCTGGCCAGGTCGGCGTTGCGGGTGGTCTGCGTGGCCAGGACCGCCAGCGCGGCCGCCTCCAGGGCGGAGACGGCCAGCACCGCCGGCGTGTGCGGGCCGACGGCCCACACGACGATCAGGGCGGCCAGCGGCGGCACGCAGAACGCGGCCAGGTTCACGGCCAGCTGCAGCCACTTGCGCGAGAGGCGGAGGCGGTCGCTGGGGCGCTCGGTTTCCCACTCGAACATCGGGATGTCGGTGGCGTCGTCGACCAGCGCGTGCAGGCGCGGCCCCAGCCGGTCGCGCAGGTAGGTGCCGATTGCCGTGATCATGTGGTCGTTGTGCAGGTGCGTCCAGCCCAACACCACCCCCGCCAGGGGGAGCACCAGCAGCAGCTCCAGCCGCCCGGCCGTGGCGGTGACGGCGGCGATCGCGGCCGCCGCGGTGAGCACGGCGTACAGCAGGTTGTCTCGGGTGCCGATCCGCGAGCGTTGTTCGGCCTTGAGGGCGTCGTACTCGGCCAGCAGCACCGTCACGGCTTGCTCGCTGGCAGCGGCCGGAGCTGGGGCGGCGGAGTTCATGGTCATGCCGCTCATCAGCTGCGCCCCCACGGCGTCTGGTTGAGGATGGCGCGCATGGCGGCCAGGCCCTCGTCGACCCGGGCGACCAGGCGATCGGCCTCGGCCAGGATGTGGGCGGCCTGCTCACGCGTGAGGCTGTTGCGCTCGTTACCGAGCACGGCCTCCGCAAGCTCCAGCTCCCAATCCAAACCGGCGTCCCACGCCTCGTAGAGGATGACCTGGGGCTCCGCGGTGTCGGTGGTTTGCGTCATGATGGAGATCAGCCCTTTCTGATCTGTCTGGGATGGATGGGGTTGTGCGGGCGCGCCCGCCGCGGCCGGTCTTGGCGGAAAGACCGCGGTGATGCGCGCCCGTCTGCTTGTGGGTCAGCGCTGGATAACGGGCCGGTCGACGTCGCGGTGGACCAGGGCGACGGGCAGGCCGACGTCGGCGAGCTCGGCAGCGATCGCCTGGGCTATGGCCACCGAGCGGTGGCGGCCGCCGACGCACCCGACCGCGATGGTCACCAGCCCGCCTGCGGCGGTGGCGTTGGTCAGCTCGGCGGCGAGCTGGGCGGTGTGGCGGACGACGGCGGCCACACCAGGGGTGGCCAGGACGTGCGAGCGCACGCTCTCCTGCAGGCCGGTCAGCTCGCGCATCGCCGGGTCGGCGTGCGGGTTGCGGAAGCGGCGGCGGGCGTCGACGACGATGTCGGCCTCCGGCGGGGCGGCGTGGCCGTAGCCAAACGAGGTGATCTCGACGGCGGTGGGCTGGGGCATGAGCGGGTCCTCCTTGGTGGTGGGCTTGACGAACCGGGTGTTCGCGGGGGAGTTCAGGCGGGCGTCTACGTGGCGAGGGCGTACTGGCCACGCTCGTGCTTGGCGACCGGGCCGTCCTCGGTCGAGAGCCGCTTGAGGGCGTTGCGGACGGAGTTGAGCGCCTTGATCTGGCGGCCGCCGTCGGCGTTGACGGCCTCCCAGATGGCGCCGGCGGTCATCGGGGCCTCGGCGTCCTCCAGGACGGCCAGGATGCGGTCCTCCAGGGACGCGGGCGGCAGGGTGACGTCGTCTTCCTCGCCGTCCTCGCCGTCCTCGCCGTCGTCGTAGTCGTCGCCGGCGTGGTCGTCGGCGTCGGCCGGGGCCGCCGCGCCCCGCCGTCCGGTCTTGGCCGCGCTGCGCTGCTGCTGCGTCTTGCGGAACTGCTCGCACAGGGCGTCGAAGGCGGGGCCGTCGTCGCGCAGCGCGTACGCGATGTGTTCGATCGCGTCCTCGCCGCCGATCGCCTGCACCGACGCGTCCTCCAGGCGGCGGGGCTCCTCATCGCCGTACAGGGCCAAGATCTCCGGGTCCTTGCCCTTCAACGGGGCGATGGACCCCAGCCGCAGGTGGCGCATGAGGGCGGTCGGCCGCGCCCCGGACAGGTAGTAGGCCATGCCCTGCGTGCCCGGGGCGTCGCCGTCGTCCTCGGCGACATCGAAGGGCGAGCGCAACACGGTCGGGGCCAGCGTCTTGGGGATGGGCACGAGTTGCGCCCCAACCGGCAGGATGCCGTCGGCGACCAGCTGACGCATCATCGACGCCGTCCAGCGGAGCAGGGTCACCTCCCCTTCCTTGATCATCGCCCGCAGGGTGTCGCTGCCGCCGAGCTCTTCCAGGTGGGACGCCTGGGCGGCGATGCCGATGCCCACGCCCACGGACCGGCCGGTCCGCCCCAGCTCCTTGATCAACCGCGTGGCCAGCGCTCGATAGGGTGCCCCGCGCTCCAGCAACCGGTTCGCCTCGTCAATCCACACATGCAGCAGCGGGTCCTCGCCGAGCACGAACGCGTTGCGGCCCATGGCGCTGTAGCGGCGCATGCGGGCCAGGGCCACCTTCACCGCCGCGATCAGCACGAGGAGGGCGCCCTCCTGGGTGGTGGCCCGCCAGTCCACGTTGCCCTCGGCCTCGGGGACGGACTGGCCTTCCTTCAGGTCGGCCAGCCATGTGCAGATCTTGTTGACCTTCTCGGCGATCAGCTGGAGCTGCAACGCCTTGCTCTTGCCGGCGCCGGTCGTGCCGAACAGCGCGAACCGCTGGGCGCTACCAGTCGTGGGGTCGAACAGCCGCTTTCTGACCGGCTGCCCGTTGTGGAAGAGCCCGGTGATGAACCGCCCGTGCTGGTCCATCACCAGATCTGCGCGGGTCACGGCCCGGATCTCGGCGAGCGGGTTGCGCGGGTAGACCATGATCAGCCCGTGACGGCCCTGCGTCTCCACGACCAGGCGGCCCGGGTCGTCGACACCGAGCTTCTTGCACAGCACCTCCAGGTCATAGGAGATGGCCGTGCCCTCGGGGTGCTCGACCTTGAAGACGGTCAGCTCGTCGCCCGCCGCCGCGGCGGGGCGGGTGATGGTGGCGCTCACGTGTCCTCCCTGGCGGCGCTCTTCGTGATGCTGGTGCTGGTGACGGGGATGGTGCGGACCGGGCCGCCCGGGGTGCCGACCTGAATCTCCGTCAGCACCGTGCCGGGCATGCCCTTGGGGGCGACGTGCTTGACCCACCGGGTCGCCAGGTCGTCGGTCTCGTCGGGGTTGCCGACCTTGAGCAGGCGCACGCCCGCGCCCCGTCCGGGCACCGGGTCAACCGCGATTTCGTCCTCGGGCACGTCCATGAGCGCCGACAGACGGCGGATGGAGATGTCCGGGACCGGCTCGCCCGGGGCGGCGGCCCGGATGATGGCCCGCATGGACTTCGGTCCGGTCGGCTCGACGTCGTCCAGGACGGTGTCCGGGGCCGGCCCGCCCTTGACGGCGGCCTTGGCCGCCCACCATTGGGCGGCCGGGTGGTCGCTCACGAGCGGCCCGGCCGGGACCAGCTCGGCGGCGGCAGGCTCGGGCAGCGGCGGCGTGAGCATGCGCCGGCCGACTTCGGCCGGGCGCGCCACCCACACCCCGACCGTCCAGGCCGTCAGCGCGGCGGCCTCGAAGGTCGTGGCCACGGGGTGGATGCCGGGCGTCAGCTGCTCACCGATCAGCAGGGCGGCCAGGCTGACGCCGGGCGTCAGATACAGCGCCGTGGCGACCGCCCGCTGCTGCCCTTCCGGCTTCCACAGCCGCAGCGTGGCCAGGCCGCCGAGCGTGAGCGCGGCGTCGGCCAGCAGGCCCGCCCCGGTCAGGGTGCCGGTGAACAGGCCGCACGCGCCCGCGCACGCCCCGGCAAGGGTGGCCACGCGGCCCGTCGCGCTGCGCACGACCTGCAGGCGGCGACGCGCCCGGTCCAGGGCGGGCCAGCGCGGCAGCTCGACATCGACGGGCGGCAGGGCGGGCACCTTCGCGGCCCGGCTGGTCGTCTTGGTCGTGGCCATGGGCGTGCTCTCCTCTCGCAGGGTCAGCGGTTGCTGTAGAAGCTGGCCTGAGCCATCGGGACGGGCATCGAGTGGACGGCCTCGACCACGCCGCCGTAGTCGCTCTGGTGGGCGTCGCGGACCTCCTCGAACAGGACCGCCATCTCCTGCGTCGCCTCCGCCATCGCGGCGGCGTCGTCCAGCGCGCCGCGCATGACCGCAGCCGCGTCGCGGAACTCGCCCACGGTGTCGACGTCGACGTCCAGGCCCGCCATCTGGTCAGCCGTCTGGTCGACGCTCGCCGCGCACCCCTCCACGTAGGCGTAGGTGGCGCGGATCCGCTCACTCAGGCCGCTCAGCCGCACGGCGGCGTAGCCGAGCTGGACCAGGAGGACGCCGTACCGGACCAACCGGGGCAGGACGCTGCCGCCCTCCTCCAGCGCCTCGCCGGTCGAGCTGCTGGTCAGTTCGTTCACCGGGGTCTCCCTACTCGTCGTGGTATTCGCGCTCGGCGGGCCGGATGTGGCCGTAGTCGCGGGTCGTGTCGGCCACGATCACGTGGCGGGCGGCGGCATTGCCGGCCGCCGTGGCGATCGCCTCGGACGCGGCGGGCAACGCTTCGGCCAGGCCCTCAGCGCACGCCTTGACATGCAGGGCCTTGTCGACCAGCCGGACCCAGATGGCCGCCAGCCAGCCGGGCACCTTCAACTCGACGATCTCGGCGTGCAGGGCATCCAGCCGGCCCGCCATGCGCTCGGCGCCGATCGCGGTGGCGCGAGCCGCGTCCACGCCCTCGGTGATCTCCTCTGCCGCGTCCTCGGCGGCCTCGATCACGTCCCGGATGGTCAGCTCGGCGTCGTCGTCGTACTGCACGCCGTGGGTCGGCATGGCCGCCACGGCGGCCGCTACGGCGGCCGGGCGCGGTGCGGGCACGGCCCTGGCCGGGATCGCGGGTCGGTTCATCTGGCCTCCAGTGGCCTGGCTTGCAGCGGCCTGGACGGTCGGGCTTTCGTCGCTCGTGGTCGCGGTGGTCGGGGTGGTGGTCGAGCTGGCGGCGGCGGCCAGGGCCAGCGCGGGCCGCCCGGCGGCCGGTGCGCCCGCCACCGGGGCGAGTGCGCTCCGTCGGCGCGGCCGGGGCTGGGTGTCGACGCGCTCGACGGTGATCCGGGGGGAGCGGTCGGCCCCGGGCGGCGGCCGCATCCACTCGGCTCCCCGAGGAGGAGGCGGGGGCGGCGTCGGCCGCTTCCACGATTCCCGGCGCGCCCGGCCTGCCTGCTGCCCGCCGCCCGCGCCTGACGTGCCCGTCGCGCCGGTTGTGGTCGCGCCGGGCGCCGCGGTGGCGGCCGCGTGGCGCGTGCGCCAGCGCTTGAGCCACCTGGTGGTGGCCTTCCAGGTCCGGCGCGTGCGCTTCGTGCCGCCCTTGGTGGTCTTGGTGGTCTTGCCGTCCTGCTTGCCCGCCCCGGAGCCGGCCGGGGGACGGGCCCAGCGCTTGCGGCCGGGCGGCAGCGCCTTGTCCCCGCCCGGTCCCGGACGGGACTTGCGCGGTGCCTTCCACTTCAGCGGCGCTGGCCCCTTCGGCTTCGGGGTGTCCTTGTCGTGCTGCTTCTTGCCGTCCTTGGTCGCCTTGGGCGCCTTGCCGTCCTTGGTCGTCTTGTCGTCGATCGCTTTGCGCGGCTTGCGGTTCTTGATGCAGGACTTCGTGCCGAGTCCGCCCGTGTCGGCGCCGCCGCGGTGCTTACCGTTCTTGGTCTTGGGCGCCTTGTGCGAGTCGCCGTGTGGGCCGCCAGGGCCCTTGCTGTGGGGCCGGGACTTGCGGTCCCCGCCGTGGGGGTCCTTCCTGCCGCCGCCCGGCCCACCTCCGGGACCGTGGCCACCACGGTGCTTTCGGTGCGTGCCCTCCTGGCGGGAGCCGGTCAGCAGACCGCCGCCCTTGCCGGCGGCCCCCCGAGAGCCGCCATGGCCGCCCCCGTGGCCGCCATGGTGGCCGTTGGCCGCCGCCTTGGCCTTGGCCTTGTCGGCGTCGGCGCGGGCCTGGTCCGCGAGCGCCTGGCGGTGCCGGGCCCGGTGCCACATGCCCTTGGCGGCGGCCACGCCCAGCGCGGTCACCAGCGTCATGCAGGTCTGCAGGATCTCCTGGGCGGTGGGGTTGTCCGGGTCGGCCGGGGCCAGCGGCGCGAACTCGCCCTCGCCATCCTCATCGCCGCCAGGGTCGTCGCCGGTCTTGGCGTCCGGGAGGGCCGGAGGCGGCGGCATCATCAGGGCCAGCGGCGGGCCCATCGTCCCAGCGCGCGGCAGGCCCTCGGACAGGAAGGCGGCCGGGACCGACGTGTCGCGGGCGGGAGCGTCCGCCAGGACCGACGGCTTGGGCGCGGGAGGCAGAGGCGGCAGCGGCGGCGGCGAAACGGAGCTGTCGGACCGCGGCCGGAAGGACACGATCTTGGCGTCCGTGCCGTCCTTGGTGGGGTCGTCAGCCACGGTGTGCGCTCCTTTCAGGCGTTGACGGACAGTGACGGGATGGCGTACTCTCGCGCGCCCGCGCGTCCGCGCGTCCACGCGTCCGCATAGGGGGCCGTCGACCGCACGCTCGGGGTGAAGATGAACATGAAGATGAACCTCCGAGTCGTCACTGGCTGTAGCGGTCGCAGAAGTTGCTGAGCGTCCGAGCAAGATCGGCCCACGCCAGGTCGTCGCCGGCGGCGGCCCGCTCCCGGGCCACCCTTCGGGCCTGGTCCCACCACAGCTCGGCGGTCCCCTGAGGGCCACGCCCGCCGAGCCACGCCTGGCGCTCTTCGGCGTGCCGCCGCTGGTTGTAGGCGCGTCGCTCTTCCTTGGTCATCGGCCGGTTCACTACGCCTCCTGGAGCTCGCATCGGGTCGGGGCCGGGTGCCGCCGCCCCGGCGGGGGCCAGGACGGCGGCGGATCGTGCGGTCATGCCGGCCGGTCACGGCGGACCATGTCCAGGAAGCTGCCGTCCTCGTCAGCGGCCGGGGCCGCCGGGCGGGGCTTCGGGTACGGCTGCCCCCCGCCGCTCAACCGGCGGGGGGTGGCGGTTCCACGGCTGAGCGCGGCAGCCTCCTGCCTGGCCTCAGCGGCGGCCTTGCGGGCGGCGGGCAGCTCGTGACGCTGCCGCCGGTGCTGGGCCGCGACCTCGAAGGTGAGCTTGACCGCGGCCTCCAGGTGCTCCTGGAGCTTGGCGAACGGCGCGGTGTCGGCGTACAAGTGAACGTGCGCCAGCGCGTACGGATGAGAATGCACCGTTCTTGATGCGGTAACACAGCGTTACTGCAAAGCTACTGTCCTCTGTTCGGAGTCGATGGAGGGCGGCTGACGGTGGTCTTGGACCCGGTG
>NZ_JBEFAK010000062.1:0-49599 GCF_040137845.1 Nonomuraea sp. B19D2
CGGTCCCGCTGGCGGGGGGCGGCCGGGCCGCGCGGCACACTCAGTCCTTGAGTTCGCTCTCCAGCAGGCTCATCAGGACCGTGTCATGCCACCGGCCGTTTCTGCGCAAAGTGTCCCGGGCGCGACAATCCTCAGCCCTTGCCCCGCAGTCCTTCTCACCGATGGAGATGTCGAGCTCGGCGCCACCGGTCTCCGGCTCGGCACCGCTGAGGGCCACGCGGCCGATCAAGCGGGCGGACTCCGGCACGGCCACCGAGCCGCCGGGCCGAGCGCCGAGGGTGGCGCGTCCGTGCCGCCAGTGCCATACTCACTGTTATAGAACTCATTAAAGAGTTATAGAACGATAGGAGCATGGCATGCGAGACGTGTTGCCGTGGCGTGAGCCAGTCCCCCTGGACGGGACGATGGGCGAGCCCCGAGCGCGGGGCCGGTTCGGCGAGTACGGCGGACGGTACGCGCCGGAGTCCCTGGTGGAGGCGTGCCGCGAGGTGGACGAGGCGTTCCGGGAGGCCTGGGCGGATCCGGGGTTCCGCGGTGCCCTGGCGCGGCTGCTCGCCGTGCACGCCGGGCGGCCGACCCCGCTCACACCGGCCCGCCGGCTGTCGGAGGCGCTGGGCGTGCAGCTGTACCTCAAGCGCGAGGATCTCACCCACACCGGATCCCACAAGATCAACAACGTGCTGGGCCAGGCCCTGCTGGCCACCCGGATGGGACGGCGCAGGCTGATCGCCGAGACGGGAGCGGGCCAGCACGGGGTGGCCACCGCGACCGCCGCCGCGCTGCTCGGGCTGGAGGCCACGGTGTTCATGGGCGAGCGTGACATCGAGCGGCAGGCGCTGAACGTCTTCCGGATGCGCATGCTGGGCGCCGAGGTGGTCCCGGTGACCGCGGGCAGCCGTACCCTCAAGGACGCGACCAGCGAGGCCATGCGGCACTGGGTGGGCGCGACCGGCGACTCCCACTACTGCATCGGCTCGGTCGTCGGACCGGATCCGTACCCATGGATGGTCAGGGAGTTCCAGCGGATCATCGGCGACGAGGCCCGCGGGCAGTGCGCCGCCGAGCTGCGGACCGGTGTCCCGGACTACGTGGTCGCGTGCGTCGGCGGCGGCTCCAACGCGGCCGGCACGTTCGCCGGATTCGCCGACACCCCGGCGCGCCTGGTCGGTGTCGAGGCAGAGGGCGGCGCCGGGGCGGCCCGCGGCCGGCTCGGCGTCATGCACGGCTGCCGCTCGCTGTTCCTGCAGGACGACGACGGGCAGATCACCCAGGCGCACTCCATCGCCGCCGGGCTCGACTACCCGGGAGTCGGCCCGGAGCACGCCCACCTGCGCGACCTGGGCCGGGCCCGCTACGTCACGGTGACCGACGACGAGGCGGTCGGCGCGGCGGTACGGCTGGCGCGTACCGAAGGCATCGTCCCGGCGCTCGAATCGGCGCACGCCCTCGCCTGGGTGATCCGCGCGGCGAGCGGCGGCGACCTGCCCGCAGGATCGACGGTGCTGATGACGTTGTCCGGCCGGGGCGACAAGGACGTCTCAACCCTGAAGGAGCTGCTGTGACGAACCCCACCCTGGCCGCGGGCGCGGTCGAACGCCACCTGCGTGCCCGCCGGGACACCGGCCGCGGCCTGCTCATGCCGTACGTCACCGGGGGGATCACGCCCGGCTGGACGGACTACCTGCGGGCGTTCGCCGCCGCCGGGGCGGACGCGATCGAGGTCGGCCTGCCCTTCTCCGACCCCACGCTGGACGGCGTCACCATCCAGCAGGCCAGCGACACGGCACTGGCCCGAGGGGCGAGCACCCGCCGGATCCTCGCCGACCTGTCCGGCATGCCGGACCTGGGCGTGCCGCTGGTCGCCAGCACCTACTACAACCTGGTGCTGCACGACGGCCCCGAGGCGTTCTGCGCCGCGCTGCGCCGGGCCGGCGTCGGCGGCCTGATCGTGCCCGACCTGCCGGTGCACGAGGCGGACGAGCTGACGGACGTGGCCGTCGCCGCCGGGATCGAGCTGGTCCTGCTGGCGTCGCCGGTGACCCCGCAGCCGCGGCTGGCGGAGATCTCGTGCCGCAGCCGCGGATTCGTCTACGCGGTGTCGCTGATGGGCACCACCGGTGAGCGGGCCGCGCTCGCAGCTTCGGCGGCGGAGCTCACCGAGCGGATCAGGTGCGTCACCGACCGGCCGGTCTTGCTAGGATTTGGCATTTCCACCCCGGACCAGGCACGCGAAGCCCGCCGGCACGCCGACGGCGTGGTGGTCGGCGCCGCGGTCGTGCGACGGGTGCTCGACGGGGCTGGGCCGGATGACCTGCGGGCCTTCCTCGCGACCCTGAGGCAAGCCCTCGACCAGGAGTGTGACCGACCACGATGACCTCCGACGCCGGGCACGAGGCGAGATACCGCGCCATCGCCGCCGACCTCGCCGCGAAGATCCGGTCAGGACACTACGCCCCCGGTCAGGCCCTGCCGCCGCAACGGGAGCTGAGCGTCTCCTACGGGGTGACCCTCATGACGCTGCGCCAGGCGTTGCGGGAGCTCAGCGACGAGAGACTGATCGTGCAGCAGCCCGGCAGGGGCACGTTCGTCGCCCCGCCCCACCTGGCGTACCAGCTCGACTCGCTCCGCAGCCTGGTCGACGACCTGCGTAAACAGGGTCACGACGTGCGCACCGCGGTGGCCGGGCGGGCGGTGCGCCGGGCCCCCGCCCAGATCGCCGCGGAGCTGCGGCTGCGTCCCGGCGACACCGCCCTGCGGCTGGAGCGGGTCCGCGAGTTCGCGGGACGTCCCGCCGTACACCAGGTGTCCTGGATCCGCCGGCCGGTGGCCGACCAGATCCGCGACCGCGACTTCACCACCATCTCCCTCTACACGGCCCTCGCCGACGCGGGAGTGACGGTCGCCCGGGCGTCCGAGGTGGTCCGGCCCGGTCTGCTCGACCCCGCCGCCGCCCGCCACCTCCACGAACCGCAGGGCAGCCCGGTGCTCATCAGCACCCGGATCACCTACACGCTCGACGCCACGCCCGTGGTGTCCGACCATGCCACCATCCTCGGCAGCATGATGGAGATCCGCACCGAACGCGCCGCCACCGGCCTCTCTCTCACCTGGGGCGCCACCAGCTGAGCACCTGTGTGCGGACTGTCCCACCGTGGCGACGAGCCGGACCTTGCGCGTCGCGTTCCTGGGCAACTCGCTCTCGATCTCGAACGCGGAGGGGACCTTGTACGCCGCGAGCCGCTGACGGCAGAACCGCGGCATGGCGTCGACGTCGAAAGCGGCCTCATCGGCGACCACGACATGGGCGCGGACACCGGCGTATTGAGCATCGGCACGTGGTGCCCGGGATGGCGGCCGCGTTGCAGGCGGGCGCGCTGACCGCCGATGCGGTCGCGCTGGAGGCCCGCAAGATTGTCCAGGCCGACGACAGTCCAGAGCCGGGCCCGCCGCCGCCTCGGCCGGAGCGGCTGGCTTTGGCTGGATGAGCCGCAGGTGGGCGAACAAGGCGGGTGCCGCGAACACAGGAGCCCACCGGCGAACGGAGAGCGCCCGGAGACGAAGTTCGGCGGACGATCATGGGTTGACAAGAGGCGGCCGAATCCAACACCCTTTCACTATTCGAATAGTGAAAGGGTGTTTTGTTGATCGAGTTCAACCTGGACCGCGGCTCGGGGGTTTCGACGTACCTGCAACTCGTTCACCAGGTCAAACAGGCGCTCCGCCTCGGTACGCTGCGGCCCGGCGACCAGTTGCCGACCGCCCGCGAGGTGGTCGAGAGGCTGGCCATCAACCCCAACACCGTGCTCAAGGCGTACCGGGAGCTGGAGCGCGAAGGACTGGTCGAGGGGCGGCCGGGGATGGGGACGTTCGTCCGGCAGGGCATCGCGGGTGCGACGCTCGCCGAGCACACGCGGCTGCGGCGCGCTCTGGAGGCGTGGGTGCGCGACGCCCGCGCGGCCGGGCTCGATCAGGAGGACCTGCGGGCGCTGTTCACCGTGGTCCTGGCCGACGCCGCGAAGGAGGGCGTGGCATGAGTCCCGCGCTGGAGGCGACCGGGCTGGGGGTCCGCTATCGCCGTACGTGGGCGTTGCGCGACTGCTCGCTGTCCGTGCCCACCGGGCGCGTGGCGGCGCTCGTCGGGCCCAACGGCGCGGGCAAGACCACGCTCATGCACGCGGCCGTCGGCCTGCTGCGGCCCGCGATGGGAAGCGTCCGCGTGGCCGGCGAGGCGGCGTTCGTGGCGCAGGACAAGCCGCTGTACGAGAGCTTCACCGTCGCCGAGATGCTCGCCTTCGGCCACCGCATGAACACCCGCTGGGACGACGCCGCCGCTGCCGACCGGCTCGCCGGGCTGGGCATCCCGCTGGAGCGGAAGGTGAGCGGGCTGTCCGGCGGGCAGCAGGCGCAGGTGGCGGTCACGCTGGCGCTGGCCTGCCGCCCCGACCTGCTCGTGCTGGACGAACCGCTGGCCAACCTCGACCCCCTCGCCCGCCACGACGTGATGCGCTCGATCATGGCGGAGGTGGCCGGGCGGGAGCTGACCGTGCTGCTGTCCTCGCACGTCGTCTCCGACCTGGAGGAGACCTGCGACTGGCTGGTCGTGCTGAACGGGGGCCGGCTGCAGGTCAGTGGTGACATCGAGGAGCTGCTCGACGGGCATCTCGTGCTCACTGGGCCGGACGAGGCATCGGCGGCGGGCACGCAGGTGGTGGGCGCGAGCCGTACCGGCAGGCAGGTGAGCATGCTGGTCAGGGGCGCTCCCCCGCTCGATCCGCGCTGGCAGGCGCGCCGCCCCGGGTTGGAGGAGCTCGTCATGGGCTACCTGCGCAGCCCCGAGTCGGCGGCGCTGCCGGGGCTGACGGGGGTGGGCGCGTGATCTGGGTGACGTGGCGCCAGCACCGGGCGCAGATCCTCGCGACGACGGCCTTCCTGGCGCTGCTGGGAGTGCTGCTGCTAGGTTCGGCGGTGGAAGCGAGCCGGTACGTGGCCGAGCACGCCCCGCCCGGCTGTCCCGGACCTGCCGTGGCGTGCGGCGACCTGGCGGTGGCCCTGGGGCAGCGCTACGACGCGGTCTACTCGATCTTCGGCTGGATGCCGCTGGTGGCGCCCGCGCTGGTCGGAGCGTTCTGGGGCGCGCCGCTGCTCGGCCGCGAGTACGAACGCGGCACCCACCGCCTGGCCTGGACCCAGTCCGTGCCCGTGTGGCGGTGGCTGGCAGTCAAGCTGACGCTCCTGGGCGCGGCGGTCGTGGCAGGGGGGCTGCTGCTGTCGCTCATGGTCAGCCTGTGGCGGCCGGTGTTCAGGACCGGGGTCGACTCCACGTTCGGCAACATCGGCGTGTTCAACATGGTCGGGGTGGAGCCGGCCGCGTGGTGGCTGTACGCGTTCGCGCTCGGCACCGCGGCCGGCACCCTGTTCCGGCGTACGCTGCCCGCGATGGCGCTGGTCGTGGCCGGTGTGGCGGTGACGATGTTCACGCTGTTCCAGCTGAGCGATCACTACGCCGAGCCGGCGCGTACCGAGCTGTCCGGCACCGTGCTGCTGGACGATCCCGACGCCCGGCTGGTGAGCGCCGCCTGGGTGGAGCCGTCCGGGAGGGAGGTCGCCGAGCCGTCGAACAGCGGCTGCCCGCGTCGGGTGGACGTGGGGCAGAGCAGCAAGAACACCGAGGCGTGGCAGGCGTGCCTGTTCGGCAAGGGCTACCGGTACGCGGTGTACCACCATCCGGCGTCCCGGTTCTGGCGCTTCCAGTGGACCGAGGCAGGGATCCTGGCGCTCGCGTCGGCGGCCCTCGGCGGCCTGGCCGTGCGCCGCACCCTCCGCCGCCCCGGCTGACAGGCCGGTCCCGCCAGTGCTCCGCATCGGCCGCTCGGGCTGTCCTGCGGCCCGGCCGAGCCGGCGGGACGAGACCGGGGCTATGGTCGCGGGCGGTGGGGCGCATCCGGCGCTGGACGGTGCGGAGCCCGCCGCCCGTCAGGTAGCCCATCACCCCGACCTTTGAGTGCCGTCGGTGCATGCGTCAAGCGACGTCGATCGCCGGGCTACGTTGCCGGCAGAGGGACAGCGGACTCCTACCGGCCCTCGACGGTCTGCGGCGGGGCGGGCAGGGCCAGGCACAGCGCGTCGAGAGCCGCCGTGAACAGGTGCTCGGGCGGGGTGCCGTACCCGATGACGAGGCCGTCACGTGGGGGCATGGCACCGGCGGGGTGGCGGTAGGCTCCGAGGCCGTCGAGGGCCAGGCCCAGGCGGCGGGCGGCGCGAAGGGCGGCATCCTCGGTCCCCGGCGGGAGGTCGAGCACGGCGTGCAGGCCGGCGGCGATGCCGCTGACGCGGATGTGCGGGGCCCGCCGGGCGAGCGTGGTGGTGAGCTGGTCCCGGCGCCGCCGGTAGACCTTGCGCATGCGCCGCAGGTGGCGCTCGTACGAGCCGCTGGACAGGAAGTCGGCGAGGGTGAGCTGGTCCCCCACGCCCGACCACGTCTCCCGCGGTCCTTTTGCCGCGACCACGCGCTCCACGAGCCGGCCGGGCAGCACCATCCAGCCCAGCCGCAGCCCGGGCGACAGGCTCTTGCTCGCCGAGCCGAGGTAGACGACGCGGTCGGGGTCGAGGCCCTGCACGGCGCCGACCGGGTCGCGGTCGTAGCGGAACTCGCCGTCGTAGTCGTCCTCCAGCACGATGGCGCCACTCGCGCGGGCCCAGTCGACGACCGCCGCCCGCCTCTCGGGGTGCAGCGGCCCGCCGGTCGGGTACTGGTGCGCGGGTGTCAGCAGCACCGCGCGGGCACCGGTGGCGGACAGTTCGTCGACGCGGGCCCCGTCCGCGTCCACCGTCAGCGGGACGGTCGCCGGTCCCGCCTCGGAGAGGATCGAGCGGTGGAAGTCCAGGCCGTACGACTCCACCGCGATCGGGCCCGCCAGCACCTGACGCAGCAGCCGCAGGCCGGAGGCGAAGCCGGCGCAGACCACGATCCGGCCCGGCTCCGCGCGTACGCCGCGCGCCCGCGCCAGATAGTCCGCCAGGGCCTGGCGGAGTTCGATGCGGCCGCGCGGGTCACCGACGCCGAAGGCCTCGGTGGGCGCGGCGGCCAGCGCCCTGCGCGCCGAGGTCAGCCAGGCATCGCGGGGGAAGGCGGCCGCGTCCGGTGAGCTGGGCGCGAGGTCGTACAGAACACGGCGGGGCGCCGGGTGAACCGGGCCGTGGGCGGGGCCGGTCTCCAGCGGAGCCGCGCGCCGGGCGACGCGGGTGCCCGAGCCCTGGCGGGCCGTCAGCCAGCCCTCCTCGGCGAGCTCCGCGTACGCCTGGGCGACGGTGTTGCGGGCGATCCCCAGGTCGAGCGCGAGGGCGCGATAGGGCGGCAGCCGGGTCCCGGGGGCCAGCCGCCCGGACCGGATCGCCTCGCGCAGCGCTCCCATCAGCCGCGCCCGCACGCTGCCCGTGCCGCCGAGGTCCAGGTAAAGCTCGCTGCCGTTCCGGGGTTCGGAATTGGCCCATGATTCCGCCACGGAAATGAACCATATCGTGGGTGCTTTGGGCTCCTAGCGTGGTGGCCATGACAACCGTTCAGGTCCCCGAACGCATGAACTTCGCCGCCGTGGCTCCGCGCGTCTTCAAGGCCGTCCTCGCCCTGGACGCCGCCGCCCGCGAGGGCCTCGACCCGGCGCTCCTCGAGTTGGTGCAGATACGCGCCTCGCAGATCAACACCTGCGCCTACTGCCTCGACTACCACACCCGCGACGCCCGCAAGGGCGGCGAGAGCGAGGAACGCCTCTACCAGCTCAGCGCCTGGCACGAGTCCAGCCTGTACACGGCCGAGGAGCGGGCCGCCCTCGCCCTGACCGAGGCCGTCACCCTGCTGCCCGACGGCGTCTCCGACGAGGTCTACGACCAGGCCCGCGAACACTTCGACGACGAGGAGCTGGCCCAGCTCATCGCGCTGATCTTCACGGTCAACGTCTGGAACCGCATGAACGTGACCACGCGCAAGACGCCCGGCACCCCCTAGTTCCACAGCTCCCCCACGTCACGGGCGGCGGCCACGAGCCGCCGCCCATGCCATGTCCACGACCTGGCAACACCTTCAAGGAAAGCGTTGTGACACTCGCCGACTCACCGCCTAACACCGCTCGCCGTCCCCTCCGAGGATGGCTCGCCGTATGCGCCGTGGCCCTGGGCATCTTCGCCCTGATGACCTCCGAACTGCTGCCCGTCGGCCTGCTCAACCCGATCGGCTCGGCCCTGAATGTCTCCGAGGGCACGGCCGGCCTGATGGTCACCGTGCCCGGGCTGGTCGCCGCCGTCTCCGCGCCCCTGGTGACCGTGGCCACCGGACGGTTCGACCGGCGTCTGGTGCTGGCCGTCCTGGTCGGCCTGGTGGGCGCGGCCAACCTGGCCTCGGCGTTCGCAACCGGGTTCGCCGTCGTGCTCCTCGCCCGGATCCTGATAGGAGTCAGCGTCGGCGGGTTCTGGTCCATCGCCGGCGGCATCGCGCTCCGGCTGGTGCCCGAGCGGCACGTGGCCCGCGCCACCGCCGTCATCTTCGGCGGCGTCGAGGCCGCGTCCGTCCTCGGCGTGCCCCTCGGCACGCTCACCGGCGACCTGCTCGGCTGGCGCGTCGCGTTCGCCGCCGTCGGCCTGCTCGGCCTGGTCTCGCTGGCCGGCATGGCGGTGCTGATGCCGAGGGTGGAGCCGCAGCAGACGATCACCTTCGCCGCCCTGCCGGCGGCTCTGCGCTCCCACGCCGGGGTGCGGGTGGGCATCGCGATGACGTTCCTGGTCATCACCGGCCACTTCACCGCCTACACCTTCGTCAGGCCCATCCTGCAGGGGGACGGCGTGGACGACGCCATGATCAGCACGCTCCTGCTGGTCTTCGGCGTCGCCGGCCTGTGCGGCAACTTCATCGCCGGTGCCCTGATCACCGGGCGGCTGCGCCGGGCCGTCGTCGCCATCGCCCTCGTACTGGCCGCTGCCATGGTGCTGCTCGCGTCGTCCGGCGACGGCGCCGTCCCGCCCGCCGCGCCCCTCGTCCTGTGGGGTCTGGGTTACGGCGCCGTGCCCGTGACCTTCCAGAGCTGGATCCTCGACGCCGCCCCGGACGCCGCCGAGGCCGCCTCGTCGCTGTACGTCTCGATGTTCAACCTGTCCATCGCCCTCGGCGCCCTCGTCGGCGGTCTCGCCGTCGACACCCTGTCCACCGGCAGCACGCTGGCCGTCGGCGCCGGACTCGTCCTGCTGACACTGCCCGTGATCGGCTGCACGCGCGGTGGAAGGAGCCGGGACGCCGCGCCGAGCCGCTGACCCCGTCGGCGCACTGCGTGCCATCCCCGCGAACGCCGAGCGCCAGGCCGGCTCCAACGCCCGCCGCGGTGTCGCCGGACCGGACGCCGCCAGGGCCTGGTCAAGGCCTGGCCGGGCCCGGTCGGTTCCGATGAGGGGTGGCTTTCGGAGCTGCCCTTCCGTGATCTCCTTTCGTCGTTTGAGAGCGCGGCATCGTGGTCAGGAAGCTCCGCCAGGGGCCCTGAGAATCAGCCTTCCACAGTCACCGAAAAAGTGATATCACTTTGCTAGCAAGGTGAAGTCACCTAGAAGGGACGGACGATGGCGAACACATCGGGCGGGGCCGCACTTGAGGCCGCCGTCGTGGACATGCCCGCACCGCGCACGAGCGAGCACCCGGTGCGGGCGGCCAACGGGTTCGTGATGCTGGGGGTGGCGACGGCGCTGGACCTGGCCGGGATCGCGCTGCTCGTCGCGGGAATCGTCATGCTCGCCTCGGGGGCCGGGCAGGGCGGCATGTGGGTGGTCATCGGGAGCATTCTGATGATCCTGCTCGGGTTCTTCATGTACTTCGGCCTCACCGCGGTGGCGCCGGGCGAGGCCAGGGTGGTGCAGCTGCTCGGCCGGTACGTCGGCACCCTGCGCACCCCCGGCTTCCAGTGGGTCAACCCGATCACGGTGCGCCGGCGGGTGTCCACGAGGATCCGCAACCACGAGACGGACGTGACGAAGGTCAACGACGCGGAGGGCAACCCGATCCAGATCGCGACCGTGGTGGTCTGGCAGGTGCAGGACACCGCGCAGGCGGTCTTCGAGGTGGACGACTTCGTGGAGTTCGTGGCCATCCAGGCGGAGACGGCCGTGCGGCACATCGCGGGCAGCTATCCGTACGACGCGCACGGCGAGCCCAGGCTGTCCCTGCGGGACAACGCCGACGAGATCAACGAGCGGCTGTCCACGGAGATCGCGGCCAGGGTGTCGTCCGCCGGGGTGAAGGTCATCGAGTCCCGCATCATCCGCCTGGCGTACGCGCCCGAGATCGCCCACGCCATGCTGCGCCGCCAGCAGGCGGGCGCAGTGGTGGCGGCCCGGCAGCGGATCGTCGAGGGGGCGGTCGGCATGGTGGAGATGGCCCTGGCCAGGCTCGCCGAGCGCGACGTGGTCGAGCTGGACGAGGAGCGCAAGGCGGCCATGGTGAGCAACCTGCTCGTGGTGCTGGTCGGTGACCGCGACACCCAGCCCGTGGTCAACACGGGCACGCTCTACCAGTAATCACCATGGAGCGGAAGAAGATCCTGCTGCGGCTTGACCCGGTGGTTCACGACGCGCTGGCCAGGTGGGCGTCCGACGAGCTGCGCAGCACGAACTCCCAGATCGAGTTCCTGCTGCGCAGGGCTCTTTCCGAGGCCGGACGCCTGCCCAACGGGGTGGGGCGGATGCGCCCACGCGGACGGCCGAGGAAGGCACCAGAGGACGACACAGGTCAGGAAGAAGAAGAGGAGCGGGCGGATGGAGACGCGAGTGAAGCAGGGTGAGTCACTGACCCGATCGGCCTTCCTGCTGGCCTTCGACCTGCGGAAGGAGAAGCTGACCCAGCGGGGCGAGCTGGGCTACCTGCTGCGCGCGGCCACCCTCGCCGAGCTGCTGCTGGCGGGCAACCTGGCGGACGAGTCGGGCAAGGCGCGAGCTCTCACCGCCCCGGCCGCCGAGCCGGGTTCCCTGCGGGCCGTGGTCTGGGAGCAGATCTCGAACTCGCCGCCCCGCTCGTGGCGGCGGTGGGTGCAGAAGGACAGCGGCAAGGCGGTCCGCGTGGTGCGCGACGAGCTGGCGGCCGCCCGGATGATCAGCGTGGAGCGGCACCGGATCCTGCTGTTCCCGGTCGAGCGGATCACGCCGCGCAAGGCGTACCTGTCGCGCAGGCTGGCCGAGCGCGTCGGCCGGGCCATCCGCGGCGGCCAGCCGGTCGGGCACCTGGATGAGGACGTCCGCGTCCTGGCGGCGCTGGCCACGGCGGCCCAGCTCAAGACGGTGGTTCCCGCCTGGCGGGAGACGCGTCTGCGCCGGGACCGGATCCAGCAGCTGTCCGCGCCCATCGAGCCCATCGCGACCGCATTGCGCAAGAGCGTCGAGGCGGCCAAGTCGGCGTACGGAGGAGGCTGACACGATGAATCCCGGCGGTTCCCACCGCCGCATCGCTTCCTGACGCGACAGGCTCAGCCGCCATGCTTACCTCGTCCAGCAGCGTACGCAGCAGTCGAAACCACACCCGACGTGCACAGTCCGCAAAGGCAGTGCGACGACCCCGGTGGCGATGCCTCCGACGGTGAGCCGGTCCGACGCAGCGACGACGTCAGGGACCCGGGTGAGAGGTCATCGGCTCGCCGTACCGGTGGGCCACGCGGACCAGACTGGACGCTCTCCAGGCGGCATCCGTGCTCAGCGCAGCTGATCATGATGGGTAGCGCGGCGAGCAGGAGGACACCGCGACCTGGTTCGGCTGGGCAAGCGGGCCAGACCCGCCGTGCCGTCCGCCACGGACGGCCGCGCACCGGCGGCCATCGGACGGGACCTGCGCGTCGTGGTCATGCGCGCCGACAACCCCGTGCGGTGAGGACCTGCAGCCGGCGGCGCCGCCGAGAGCGTGAGAGGGACCATCCGGCTACTGCGACCGATCCCTGCTCCGCTCTCCAGCGCGTGGGGGCCGCAGCCGGATCTCCAGCTTCTTGTCACGCGCAAGCCGGTCCGCCACCTCGTTGAGCCGGGCGCAGACGTCCTTGATGTTCTGGTGGGCCTTGTTGCGCTCAGCGATGATCGCGGCGAGCAGCAGCGCGGTCAGCGCCGCGGAGGCGTTGTAGGCCTGGAGGGCGACCATGTTGAGGAAGAGGTTGTGCTGGGCGAACGGGCCGGAGTGGTGCGCGGCGGAGACGATCGCCACCGTCGTCGTGATCAGCGCGCACGCCGCGGCCCCGAGGAGTTGGAACCGCAGCGCGGACCAGATCAGGAAGGGATAGACGAGGAAGAGCAGGTTGATCGGGCCCACGGTCGCCACCAGCGTGACGAGGAAGGTGCCCACCAGCAGCGCCGCCCCTTCGACCCAGCGGAGCGGGCGGGCGTCCCACGGCATCCGGGTCGTGCGGCTCACGAGCAGGAGCGGCGTGACCACGAGCACGCCCATCGCGTCGCCCGTCCACCACACCGACCAAGCGGTCCAGAACTCGCTGGGCCGCAGCCCGCCGGCGAGCACCAGCGAGCCGGCACCCACGGTCGCGCTGACCAGCATCCCGGCGAAGGCGCCGAGGAACACCAGGGCGAGCGCGTCACGCAGCCGGTCCAGTTCGATGCGGAAGCCCACGCGCTCGAGCAGGAGGTACGCGCAGACCGGCGCGAGCGTGTTCCCCGCGGAGATGACCAGGACGGCGGCCATCGTCGGCCCGATCGACACGTTGACCAGGAAGGCGCCGAGGGTGATGCCCGGCCAGATCCGAAGGCCGAGGAGGAGCAGGGCGGCCAGCCCGATTCCCGTCGAGGGCCACAGCGGCGTCACCTGCCCTCGGACCAGCTGTTGTTGCAGCCCCAGTTTGGCGGCCACGAAATAGGCGATCGCGACGGCGAGGATTTTCCCGGCCGTCATGGCATGATCCCGTAGCCCGTAGTGGACGGCGACAGCCTTCATAGGAACACCTCCGGCCCCACCGAATCGGCGCCCGGTCTAGCGCGTACCGCGGCAACAGTCGTCTCTGCCCTCACCTGCCCGTTCAGTCTCGGGTTCCGGCCTTGGGCGTGGCATGACCGGCCCTGTTTCAAAACTAGTCATAATCCCGCCAGATGGGACTAAACACCGGGTAATCGACATATACGTCAAAGGCGATATCGCAATAAAAAAGGAAAGGATGCCCCGTCGTGGCGAGATTCTTTTTTGAGATCGACGTGCACCAGACAACGCTGTCGCACCACTACCGGGTGCTGCGCGAGGCCGGCGTGACGTGGACGACTGTGCAGGGCCGTACCCGGCTGGTACGAATGCGCCGAGACGACCTCGACGCATTGTTTCCCGGCCTGCTCGACTCCGTGCTGGGGCCGGCCACCGATCGCCTCGATCGCGAGCCTGGACCTGCTCGCCGCACGAGAAGGGCGCGGCTCGCGATGGTCCTCGCACCGACTTTCTGGATAGATGTTTCTGGACGGCCTCTCCCAAGCTCGCTACAGCGACGCGTGACCAGAACCCACAGCTCCGGCTCGACGCATTGGCGGCCAGCGGTTACGACAAGCTGGTCATGGAAAGGAGTCGGGCAAGCGCGGGGTCGCGCGACCGGCATGGCAGGCGCTCTTGGCGCTGCCCAAGGCGGGCGACACGCTGAAGTTCTGAAAGTCCGACCGGTGAGTCCGCTCGGCGGGGCACGTGCTGACCACGGTCAACGAGCTGCGCGACCGCGGCATCACCGTGGTGGAGTTCACGTCGCTGTGCGGTCAGGGCATGGCTCGGCCCTCCGTGTACCCGGCGGGCAGGCCGAAACGGCAAGAGGCATTCTTGATTAGCAGTTGGCGCGCGGTCATTTTCTGCAGCACCGCCCGCACACCATCAACGTCCGGCAACCCCATCGCCTCGGCGACCTGTCGAGGCCGCCACATGCGCGTCGGACCTTGCCGGATCAGGTGCAGGATGCGCTCCGGCGCCGGCCGCGTGCCCGAACCGTCTGCCGCGATGGGTGGGCCGGCTTGGCCGGCCCCGTCGATGGGCGAGGGTGAGCCATCACGGAGGACGGGCGAATCGGAGATCTGGCCGGGTGCCAAGCGGTAGCAGGCATCGTCGTTCTTGATCACACGGTTCTTGGCCACCATGTGATTCAGCGACATGCGGACGTTGTTGATCCCGTTTTCTCCCAGCGCGTCGGCGACCTCGCGGGCTTTCCACCAGCGCTCCGGATCGGCCAGGAACAGGTTCCTGATCAGCTCGCCGCGACCTGGGCGGCCCTTGCCTACCGGTCCCGCGTCGGCCTTACTGCTCTGCTCACGCGGCAGTGCCTGGCCGACCGCGACTGTGTCGGCTGGACTGGGTGGGAAGAGGTGGCCTGTCCGACGTACCGGCGCATCGTCTGCGTCATGGCCTCGAGTTCGGCGGTCCGGGCCCCGGGCCGCGGCGAGGGCTTGCTCGTGCTGACGTTCCTCGGCGCGAGCCGCCGCCAGCATGGTGGGCATGTGTGATGCAAAGCCTGGGCGAAGGCATCGGTGGCAGCGCATGGCAGGTCCGGCGCGTGATGCATACGCCGAACTTACATTTGGTGATCACAAAGGCGCGGTACGTGGTGGCGCGTGTCGCGCGGCGTATGGCTAAAGAAGGACCCGGCGGCGTCGCGGCGACGTCTTTCGAGGTTAACGGCCGCCTTCCTGCCGCGGGTGAGCCAGACGGCGTGCTGCCGGTAGCCGATGAGGTCCGCCACCGGGTCGGCATCCTCGCGGTCGAGGTAGGCGTTGAATTCAGTGACCAGGATGGCCATCGAAGTGGCAAGGCGCACCGGTGGTCGTCGGGCGTCATGGCCACGAGTGCATCGGCGTCGAGGACGGCTCGGTCGTGGCGCTCCACCGCGCCGAGGCCCGCCAGGCCAAGGCGCGCGGCGCACGCCAACGTATGGCGGCGCGACATCCCTATAGTTTAACTGTGAGTTACTGAGTCGCTACCGTGTGGGTATGGAGAGAGTGTCTCCCACTCTCATCACCGAACCGAGGTTCCCCGGTATGCCGCACAATACTTTCACCTTGTTCGTGGCGACTCCTTGCAGCGCAGTATGGATGTGATCGGCGTCGGCCTGGGGCGCACGGGAACGCACTCGCTGAAATTCGCGCTGGAACGGCTCGGGTTCGGGCCGTGCTGCCACATGTACGATCTGATGGCCGCGCCGGAGAAGGCCCATCCCTGGCTGGCGGCCGCCCGCGGCGAGCAGGTCGACTGGCGCGAGGTGTGCCAGGAGTATCGGTCCACAACCGACTTTCCCGGCTGTTCTCACTGGCGGGAACTGACCGCGTGCTATCCACGTGCGAGCGTCGTGCTGACCGTACGTGACCCTCGTTCCTGGTACGAGAGCGTCATGGCCACGTTCTTCTCCCCAGCCACCTCCTACATCAGCCCCGAGCAATCGCCGATCATGGAAGCCGCTCGGCTGCGCGCTGCTACGGACTTCAAATGCCGGCCCGACGACGCCGAGGGAATGATGGCCGCCTTCCGCGCTCACAACGCCGAGGTCCAGGCCACAATCCCCGCCGACCGCCTCCTCGTTTACCGGGTCACCGAAGGTTGGGGACCGTTGTGCGCGTTCCTCGGCCTCGAGACGCCGGACGAGCCGTTCCCCAAGGTCAATGACCGCCGTTCCTATGAGGAGGCCATGGTGTCCCGGTTCCGCCAACATTGCGGAGGCCCCCGCTGAACTCCCCATCCGCCAACCTTGCA
This sequence comes from Nonomuraea sp. B19D2, assembly GCF_040137845.1. Classification (NCBI taxonomy): domain Bacteria; kingdom Bacillati; phylum Actinomycetota; class Actinomycetes; order Streptosporangiales; family Streptosporangiaceae; genus Nonomuraea; species Nonomuraea sp. B19D2. The sequence goes on from NZ_JBEFAK010000062.1 coordinate 15,719, forward strand.
GGCACCGACGTCCCCCTGGCGGTCGTGCTCTTCTCTGGAGGGCTCGACTCCACAGTGCTGGCCGCCCACTACCGCAGGACGCACCGGTTGCTGCTGATCTCATTCGACTACGGTCAGCGGCACGCCACGCGCGAGCTGGCAGCCGGTATGGAGGTGGCCGCGCACCTGGCAGCCGAGCATCACACGGTGACGGTGACGGGTCTAGGCCCGTTGCTGACCGGGTGCTCGCTGACCGACCACCGTGAGACCGTGCCGACGATGGACCCCTCCGGCGCCGCCCTGCGCTCGATCACCATCCCCAACCGTAACGCCTTCATCACCGACATGGCCGTGTCCATCGCAATGGCGCGCCATGCCGAAGTGGTGGCGCTCGGTATACACCACACCCGTGAGGGCTATCCGATGCCGGACGGCCGACCCGACTTCTTCGCGGCCTACCAGGAGATGGTGCGGCTGGCCTCCCGCGGATTCCACACGCCGCGCGTGGAGGTTCCGTTCATCGGCATGCAGAAGGAGGACATCGTCTCCTACGGCCGGCGGCTGGACGCGCCCCTTGACAAGACGTGGACCTGCTACCTCGACGGCCTCGTCCACTGCGGCACCTGCCTGGCGTGCCTGACCCGCAAGAGCGCGTTTGCCGAGAGCGCGACCCCCGACCCGACCATCTACGACAGCGAGGCTTTTGATGACTCATCAGATCCGCATCCGGCATAACTTCGAAACCGCTCACCGGCTTCCCCATCTGAGTGGCAAATGCCTGAACCTGCACGGCCACTCGTGGTGGGCCGAGGTCACCGTGCAGGCGAGACGGCTGAGCGAGGACCACACAGTCGTCGAGTTCGGCGCGTTCAAGAAGGGACTGCGCGCGTTCATCGACGAGTACCTCGATCACGGCGCGATGCTGGGCTCGAGCGATCCGCTTGCGCCGCTCCTGGCCTCGCACGGCAGCAAGGTCTACCTCTTCGGTGAGCCGCCCTATGCCCACGACCTGCCCCACCCGACGGTCGAGGCGGTCGCGGTGCTGCTGGCCAGGGCCGCCCAGGCGATCCTGAACGAGCTACCGCACGCCGCGGATGCCACGGTCAGCCAGGTCGCGGTGACCGAGACACACGTCAACGCGGCCGAGTTCAGGCCACGGGGTGACCCGCTGACCGGGAGCCAGGTGCTGAGCCGGGCCTCGCTCGTCCCGGGGGCGGCGCCGTGACCGTGGAAAAGCTGCCCGAGGCGGCGGCACCGGCGGTGAACGGGAGCCAAGCACCTGAGCACGCGCGGCGGATGATGGAGGCGCTGGGCCTGCCGCTGGACACGCCGGGGCTCGCTGGCACCCCCACCCGCCTGGTCGCTGCGCTGCGCGAGCTGACCACCGGTATATGGGAGGACCCTGGCCGGCACCTGGAGGTCACCTTCCCGGCGGAAGCGCCCAATCCCGGCATCATCGCCGTCACCAACATGCCGTTCATCTCGCTCTGTGAGCACCATCTCCTGCCCTTCACCGGAAGCATGACCGTCGCCTATCTCCCCTCGCCGGGCGCGCCGATCGTCGGGCTCTCCAAGCTGGCCCGCATGGCGCAGGGGTTCGCCGCGCGTCCCCAGGTTCAGGAGCGCTTGGGCGAGCAGATCGTCGAAAGCCTGGCCAGTCGGGTCGACTGCCAGGGTGCCGCCTGTCACGTGGCCGCCGAGCACTTCTGCATGACCCTGCGCGGCGTCAAGGCGTCCGGGGCCAAGATGACGACACTGCATTTGAAGGGGGTCTTCGAACGAGATCCGCACATTCGCGAGGACTTCCTGCGTCTGCATCGCCCCTGAGGCCCAGAGCGGGGGCGTCACTGCGAGAGCGGGGCGTCCTGTGGCTCGTAGCGGCCGCGCGCCAGCACGCCCCGCGGGTCGAACACGTCCTTCAACCGTCGGAGCACGTCCGGTGGTCCGCCCGCGGACATGTGGTCGACATCCAGCCGGTACGGCCGCCAGCCGTGCTCGGCGAAGCGGCGATGCAGCAGGTCCAGCGCCTGGTGCGCGGGGGCCGCCACAGCCTTGGGGAACAGGCACGACACCGCGAGGTCGATGACGTCGCCGGTGATGGCGTTCACCGTGGCCTGCCAGCGCGTGCCCGTGTCGGCGGCCACCTCACGCACCAGCGCTCGTGCCTGTGCGACCGCCTCCCCCTGGAAGGGCAACAGCGGCAGGAAGAACAGGTAACCGGTGCCGGAATTGGCGTCGACACCGCTGGAAGCCGCGCCGAACCAATCTCGCAGCACGGCCTCGTTCCCGCCCGGATCGCCGCCCAGGCAGCGGCGCAGCTGATCGGGCAGTTGCTCGCTGCCCTGGTGGGCGCGTACGTCGTCGAACAAGCCGCTACGTTCGGCGCGACGTATCAGCAGCCCGCACGCCAGCTCGGCCAGCTCAGGATCGCCGTCCACACAGGAGTACGCAACACACTCCTCGGTGTCGGGTGGCTGGTAGATCTTCAGCACGCCGCCGATCAGCCGCTGCCCACGACAGTCACGCAGCTCGTCCACCGCCGCGGCCAGCCGGGTGGCACCGAAGGTGAGCCGGACCAGGTGCACGGCGCGAGGGCGGGGCAGCAGCCGGATCACCGCCGCCGTCACCACGCCAAGGTTCGACTGGACGAACAGCGGCATCAACGCCGGACCTACCTCGTGCCGGTACGGCACCACCCGGCCCTCCTCATCAGGCCAGCTCCCCAGCCGCACCAGCCGCCCGTCGGCCAGCACCACCTCCAGCCCCGCCACGTCCTCGCACCGCTGACGGCGCAGCCCCACTCCCCGCTCCAGCGCGTTGCCCACGATGCTGGTGTGCGCCGAGGAGGCGGTGACGTTCAGCATGTACGGCCCGCCGGCCAGGAGTTCCGCCAGCCTGCCCTGGGTCACGCCCGGTTCCACCACGGCGGCCCCGACGTTCAGGTCCATCAGTCGTATCCGGTCGAGCCGCCGCAGGTCGAGCAGCACAGCGTCGTCATGGACGGGCTCACGCGAGCCCAGCCCCCAGTTGTGCCCGGTGCTCAGGGGGTAGAGCGTCACGCCTGCGACAGCCGAACCCACGATGCGCTTGACCTGCTCCACGTCGCCGGGGCGAAGTGTGCCCAGCACCCGCCGGGGCCGGAACATGCCCACGTTGGCGGCAACGGCCGATTCCACCGTTCCGTCCGGTCCGAGCCGGCGCTCCCACTGCCGCAGCCAGCGTTCCGCCTCGCTCATGCTTGGCGCTCCTCTCCGGGCGGGCCGTTTTCCCTGAATTCATTACACATAGTAATGATATGACAACGGAGAGGTATAAGAGAAGTGTTGCGGTGGGCGTTCGGGCCACCCGGCGTGGGCTGTGCCCGGCAGCGGCCGCGTCCAGGAGGCCTGGCTACTGGAGCCATGTCCACCATCCTTGGTCAAGGAGGCCACATGACGACGAGCACGCACGACGCCTACTACGACCTGTGCCTGCGGCTGCTCGGCCCTTGGCGTACCACCGAACTGACGGGGGCCCAGCTCTGTGAGGTCGGCGAAATCGTCCATGGCGCGCCAGAACGCTTCTCCCTGTACGGTGTCGCCGCCCCCGCCATGGCGGCCGCAGGGCTGCGGATCCTGGGCCGGACCGCCGCCGAGTGCTGCGTCGACACGATGGCACGGGCCGTCGCGCACACGATCGCCGATCTGCACGGCCCGCCGGACGGAAGAGACGGCCCGCTTGTCGCGGAGCTGTTCTGTGGCTCAGGCAACCTGAGTCTGCACCTCGGCCGCGTGCTCAACCTGCCCGTACATGCGGCCGAACTGGACCCACTCGTCCACCACGCCACCCGCCACAATCTCAGCCGGATGGGAGCGCCGACCCGGCTGCGGCTGATCGACTATCGCGACCTCCTCTCCCAGCTCCCCGCCCGCGGGCCACGCGACACCTATATCGTCGAACCCCCATGGGGGCCGGCCATCACTCCCGCCGGACTCGACCTGCTCGGCACCTCGCCGCCCGTACCGGAGATCCTGGCCGACATTCTGCGAGCGCGTGGTCACCAACCGTGCCTGATCGCGATCAAGACCATCGACCACATCCTCCACGATTCCCTCAACGTCGCGTTCGCCGACGCCCACCACCTGCGGACCATCGCAAGCGAGTGGCCGTTCCCCGATGGCACCAGAATGCAGTTTCACTTCTACCGCCTCGGGCCCGGCGCGTGACGGCCGCGACAGGCGCTTGCCGCGCTCCTGCCGAGGAACCGCCTTCCGCGCGAGGTGTTTCAGAGAGGCGACGCGGCGCAGTCGAAGACGCTTGTCAGGCGGCCGGCGCGGCGAGGCCTGCGATCATGCCGATCACTCACGAACGTCATGTGACTGGCGGGCACGCGGGTCTTGGCATCGATAGCCACTACGTCGCCGGCGCGGGTGGCGAGCATGTCGGGGAAATAGCGCAAAGCCGAGTTCGTTCGGCTCAGTGCCTGGCAGAGGGCCGCGGGAAAGGTGCCCTTCCCCGCGGGGGTCACCTCCCAGCCGCGTCTGCTGAGTTCGCTCACGACGTATTGCTCGTGCTGAATGCCGATGTCGTAGCGCTGCTGCCGGCCATGCGGGCGGCGTGGCGGTAGTCGGCTGCGGCGGACTGGTGGCTGCGGGCGGTGCCGGCGAGGGTGGTGGGCCGAGCTCGCGCGTTATGACGGGGTTATGACGTCGGCCTGCCAGCCTGGGTCCGCGACAACGCCCGCAATACGGGACATTTGGGAAAGGCAACCATGAGATCGGTACTACGGTTGGCTGCCGCGGCTGCGCTTGTTGCCGCGGGCACCGTCAGCATGGCCACGCCTGCCAGGGCTGCCTATGAGCCCTGGATCCCCTGGGAGTGGGGGACGTACGTTGCGAGAACGCCCAACTTCAACGACGTGCGGAGCTGCACATGGGATCTGACGAATCGTGCCGCCCGAGCCTGCGCCACGAGGACTGCCGTCTACGTCGGCGACGGTGCGCCGGACAGTCGGTCCGCGGTGGGTGAAATGGTGGTACATATCCCCGGCAGCACCTCCAGGGTTGTATGCCGCAACGGCGCCGGTTACGGCAAATGGGTCAAGTGCCCGATCGACACGACTAGCGCGGTCAACATTGAGGTCGGCGCAGGAACGTACGGCTACGACGGCTACCACGACTTCAGGGCTCCACGAGGGGTTTACCCAGCCTGAGACGACAGGCCGAGTCAGAACAAGACGACGGTGGCGGGCCCCCGTCCGCTGGCTCCGCGGGCGCCATTTCCACGGTGATGGCTGGTGGTACTGTCACCGGCCTGCTGGTGTGGCAGAACAACGACTCGAGGCCGGTCCTTCAACGTCTGTGACGGCTTGGTGAGTCTCACCGGCGCCGACGAGATCACGCGCGCGACCGTACGGCTCTGGCCAACCGCGTACCGCTTCAAGAAGGGACACCGCATTCGCATCCAGGTCTCCAGCGGCGCGTTTCCGCGCTACGACCGCAACCCCGGCACGGGCGAGCCGCGCGCCACCGCCACCACACTGCGCGCCGCAGACCAGTATGTCTACCACCATGCCGCGCACCCGTCGGCCATCCTCCTTCCCCGAGCAGGTGCCTTGCCGGGGAAACGCGAGCAGGAAGGTGCGGTTGTTGTGTAGGTGATCTCACCGGACGCGGGCCAGGTGACATCGCCGTGCCTCGCCTCACCGGCACCGAGCGGTACCTGCGCGTACACCGCAACCTCACCGAGGCGCTCGCCGCGGCCATCGCTGGCAGGCGCCGAGCGCATTGGGATGCTGGCCGTGTTCTCGGGTGCGGCCTGATGCTTCACCAGCACCGCATGTCCAGCCAGGAGTGGTCGTCCATGGTGCCGTCCAGGTCGATGATCAGCGAGTCTGTGGCGGAGGTCTCCTCTGTTGGGGTGCCGGGCTCGTCGAACGGTGTCCAAGCCACGATCTCGTAGTCGCCGAGGTCTCCGTCGGGATCCTCGATCTTCGCCTTGCGGTAGTAGTTCAGCACCTCTTGGACGGGTCTGTTGGTGGAGAGCTCGAAGCGGATGGTGTACCAGCAGTCGCCGGAGTCGCCGCTCACCTCGACTTGCGGGTCGAAGAGCCCGAAGTCCGTCCCGGGCGGCAGCGGATACTGCTGGATGCGGTCTGCCATGCCCGCCAGCCGATGGTCGCTGATCCAGGCGGGCGCCATGACGATCAGCCCGAGCAGCGCGAACGGCACCAACGGCAAGGCCAGCCAGCCGATCCGGCGGGCTATCCGGGAGTGTCCGGACTTTTCCGGTGATGCGGGTGCGGGCGTGTCTTGGGGGGGTCGGCATGGGTCACATGATCGCGTACGGGTGGGTTCAGGTGCTACCGGGAAGTCCTACGTCGACAACGACTGTCTCGACTCATCGAAGCTGATGCGCAGAAGATCGGGGTCAGCCGGGAGAACAGGAGTTCCGGCCATGAGCGGATCTTGAACTCTCTGACCGCCGAAAATATCGAGGTACCGAGCTCCGTCGTGGGGCTCGCGCCAGCCGTGCTTCCGGGTCACCCGTGCCCGCCGGCGGCGGCGAGTGACCGGAGCTTTCCGCCGTTGGCGTCGAGCCAGTGGGTCGTGTCCTCCAGCTTGCGGATCCGGTCGGCGACCTCGCCGAGCTGGGCCTTCCCGTTCAACCAGCGACCCCCTCGCGACAGGGCGCTACCGACGGCCCGGGCGAGGAGCAACCGGGGCAGCGCGTCGGCCTCGGCGGCGTCCAGCGGGCGGACCGAGGCGTACCCCCGGAGAAAGGCCGCCGTGCGGAGCTGCCAGTCGCGCGTCTCCAAGGCCCCGCTGTAGAACAGCGCCGCCGTCACGTCCTGGACCAGGAAACCGACCCCGGCAAACTCGAAGTCAAGCAGCCCACTCACCTCCCCGGTGTCCTCGTCGACCAGCACGTTCGAGACCGCCAGGTCACCGTGGATGACCTGGGTCGGCAGCGCGCCGCCGCCCGCAAGCCACTCCTGCCCGACGCGGCGCGCCACGGCCTCGAGACGGGCGACCCGCTCCGCGCTGATCCCAGCGGCGCGCAGCTCACGGCAAAGGCCGCCAACGTGCGGCACGGCAGGGTGCGCCAGAAGATTAACGCGCCACTCCCCCAGCCCCTCTACTGGCGGCACGCCCAGCATCGCCTCGCCGAGCAACCCGGCCGCCCGGCCGAAGCGCTCCAGTGCCGTCTGGCCCGTGAGGTCGGGCCGCACACCGGGGATCCACCGGCAGACGGTCGCGGGCCCGGCCGCAGTCTCGATCACCGTGTCCCCGCTGAGCGCGGCGACTGGCTCAGGCACCTGGAAGGGAAGTCCGGCCTGCCGTAGCCACCGCAAGAGCCGGTGCTCGGCGCCCACCTGCGCGGCGGACAGGGTCTGGCTGACCCGGAGCACAAATCGCAGGCCCCCCTGGCGAAGCAGGAACGTCTGGTTGTTGGTCCCCTGCTCGGCCCGGATGATCGTCGTGCCTGAGGGGAAACCCCACGCTGCCAGCAACCGGGCCAGGAACTCAAGATCGGCGAGCGCGCTCACGCGCCAATTCTGGCGGCATACCCAGGCCGACGTGCAACCGGTTATAGGCGCCCTCAGAGCAAGGAACGGCAGAGGGTTCCCATTCTGGTCAACCAGCCGGGGCCGCGCTTTCCTACTCGGATCGAGCTGCGCAATCTCGGAAGTACGGCTGGCGCGAGGCCCACCACGGAGCTCGGTACCTCGATATTTTCGCAGGTCAGCTGAGCGCGATAACGGCGCAGGCGATCGACAGCTTGCCGCTGGGCAGAGCATCGATGCCGATCTCGAGGTCACTCCTGGCCAGGCGGTTATCGATGGTTACGCCGGCGAGCTGGTCGGCCATGTGCCCTGCGGCATGGTGCGGCCCTCGCGGAGAGAGCTGCCCCTGCGCCGCTGAGGGCCGGCAAGCACCGGTCGAAGACGCCGGTCACGCAAACCGGCATGGCTCGAGGTGAGACGGCCGCCGCAGTCACGCGCCAACCAGCACGCGGCAGAGCCGGGCGACCTCGTCCAGCAGACGCTGGCGATCTTCCGGCACGTGCAGGGCGTGGTCGGCGCTTCCGTGCATGGCGTGGTAGAGCACGATCGCGGTCGCCCCTGGGTCGCGGACGGTCGTCTCCTCCTCCAGAAGTTGCCGCAACGCGTCGACGGCCACGTTGGGGCCCGGCTCCTGCGAGGTTTGCGGCTCGTGCCGGAAAAGGACGTCGTGCAGCCGGGTGTCGGACAGATATTCGGTGATGCCGGCCAGGAGCCAGGCTTCCACCCGGGCAAGACCGGTCTTGGCATCGGCGGCGTGGCGCTGGTGGGCGACGAACCGTTCGACGTAGCGGTCGCGAAGCGCCGCGATCAGCTCGTCCTTGCTGGCGAAGTGCAGGTAGAAGGTGCCTTTGGCGACTCCGGCGCCGACGACCACGTCATCGATCTTGAGGGTGTCGACGCCATCGGCCAGGACGAGCCTCTCGGCGGCGTCGAGCAGGTCGCCGCGTCGCTGCTCGCTGGATTTCGTCCGGGCCACTGCGCCTCCTTCTGAGCCTTTGCCGATGACGACCTTAGTGGATGGACGACCACACTCCCTTGCGACCGATAATCGTTTCCACTACATTCTGACTGACCGTCAGTCACTTGCATGTGGAGGGAGCATGAGCGTGCTCAAGGAGGTCATATCGACCGTACGGGGGCCGCTGGCGGGCAGCGTCGCCCTGGGCGGCGGCGTCGTGATCACCCGATTGATCCAGGCTTACGGAGTCGCGGTCCTGGTCGCGGCGCCGCTGGCTGGCCGGCGCTGGGAGGCGGGGCTGTGGGGCCTGGGCGTCGCGGCGGGCATGGTGGTGCTCCGCTCGCTGCTGCTGTGGGCGAGCGAGTCGAACGCCGAGTCCATCGGGCACCGGGTCACCATGACGGTGCGTCGCCGACTGCTCGATCACGTGCTGACACTCGGCCCCGCGTACACGGCGACACGGCGGACCGGCGATGTCGCTGCGACGCTCGTGGAGAGCGCCGCCGCGATCGAGACGCTGGTGGCCAGGGCCCGCCCTGCCCGGTTACTGTCCTGGATCGGCCCTCTTCTCGCCGCGGCCGTCGTAGGAGTGACAGACCCGCTCGGCGGGGTCCTGGTCGCGGCGGCGCTGGTGGTCATGCAGGTCGCGGGGCCGATCTGGAACGCGATCGGCCGCAAGGGCCACGACCAGGTGTTCACCGACCTGTACGCCATGGACGCCGGCTTCGTCGAAGCGGTCCAGGGAATGGCCACGGCCAAATCCTTCGACGCCGCGCCGAGAGTGAGACAGGGACTGGCGGTCCAGGCGGAGACCGTGCGCGTCGCGAGCATGCGGACCCTCGGTGTGCTGTTCACGCAGATTCTGGCCAGCCGCTGGGCCAGCCTCGGCGCGGGAGCGGTGGTGGTGGTGCGTGCCGGATACCTCGCCGCGGACGGGCGAGTCTCCGGGCCGGCGGCACTGACGGTGCTGCTCGTCGTGCTGGTCGCGTTCGTACCTGTCGAGGAGGCCGGCAAATACCTGCACGCGACCTTCAGCGCTCAGGCGGCAGTGGCCAAGCTGGACGCCTTCCTCGCCGAGGAGCCGACGGTCCGTGACGAAAGCCGCCAGCCGGTTTCCCTGGGCGCCACCCCCGTGGTGGCACTGGAGGAGGTTTCCTTCCGCTACCCCGGCCGTGACGAGGACGCAATCTCCGGCGTCGGCCTCACCCTCGAACCGGGGCGTACAGTCGCACTCGTCGGGCCGTCCGGCTCCGGCAAGAGCACGGTCGTCTCGCTGCTGGCCAGGCTGGTCGACCCGGCCGCGGGCCGGGTCACCGTCGACGGGCACGACCTGCGAGAGCTGCCGCTGGAGCAGTGGTGGCGCACCATCGCGGTGGTCAGCCAGGACACGCACCTGTTCCCCGGCACCATCGGTGAGAACATCGCCCTGGCCCGCCCCGACGCCACGCGGGAACAAATCGCCGCCGCCGCCGAGGCCGCCGGGCTGGCGGCCGACATCGCCGCCATGCCCGACGGCTACGACACCCAGGTGTCCGAGCGCGGCAGCCGCCTGTCCGGCGGCCAGCGGCAGCGCGTGGCGATCGCGCGGGCCCTGCTGCAGGACGCCCCGGTCCTGATCCTCGACGAGGCCACCGCGGCCCTCGACGGGCAGACCGAGCGCGCGGTACACGCCGCCGTCGAGCGGCTGCGCAGGAACCGGGCCGTGCTGATCGTGGTCCATCGCCTGGCCACCGTGCGGGCCGCCGACGAGATCGTCGTCCTGGAGCGCGGACGCGTCGTGGAACGGGGTTCGCACGAGCAGCTGCTCGGCCGTACCGGCACCTATCACCGTCTCGTCCAGGCAGGAGCCGCACTATGACAACGCCTCCCACGTCCGTCGACCGGCCGCTGTGGCGGCTGCTGCCTTACCTGGCCTCACGTCCTCTCGTCTTCTCCCTGGTCATCGCCTCCGGGCTGGTCAACTACGGCATGGTGGTGCTACTGCCCGCCTTGACCGCCTACCAGCTCGGCGGGCTGCTCACCGGCCGGGCAGAGCCCCTGACCTCCCAGATCACCCTTGCGGTACTGGTCGCGGGGGTGGCCGGATGGTGGCAGATGCACATCGGGCACGACTGGGCTTACCGGCTGCTCAAAGTGCTGCGGCTGCGGCTGTTCGACGGCCTGGAAAGGGCCACCCCGGGCAGGCTGCTCGGCCGCAGGACCGGGGAGCTGGCCGACATCGCCAAGAACGACGTGTCGGCCACGGAGATGTTCTTCGCCCACACGGCCGGCGACTACGTCGGCGCCGTCGCGGTCTCGCTGGCCTCGGTCGCGGTCGTCGCGTCGATCGACGTGCCCAGTGCGGCCGTGATCGCCGTCATGATGCTGCTGGTCGCCGTGGTGCCGGTGGCGCCGTCACGGCGCGCGGGCGAACAGGGGCGTGCCGTACGGGAGGCGGCCGGGGACGTCGCCAGTGAGACCGTCGATGTCATCCAGGGGCTGCGGGAGCTGGCGCTCGCGCGACGTGGCCGCGACGCCACCGACCGGGTGATCGAACGTACCCACGAGCTGCGCGTGCGCCGCCGCGCCTATGCCCGGCGCGCCGGCCTCGAACTGGTCGTCTCGGAGCTGCTGCTGGGACTCGGCCTGCTCGCGCTCACCTTCAGGGTGGTCGCGGGGGCGGTGGAGCCACGCTGGATTCCTGTCTTGATCGTTCTGGGCGTGTCGGCGCTGGCGCCCATCGCGACCGTCTCCGCGACCGCCCGCACGCTCGGCGACGTCCGCGCCGCCGCGGGCCGCGTCCTGGCCATCATCGGCTATCCGCCGCACGTGCGGGAGCCGGAAGCGCCCGAGCCGGTACGCGACGCGCTCCCGGCCGTGGTCTTCGACCAGGTCCGCTTCGGCTACCCGGGCAGCGCACACGAGGTGCTCCGCGACGTGTCGTTCCAGATACGGGCCGGCGAGACCGTGGCGCTCGTCGGAGCCTCGGGCACGGGCAAGACGACCCTCGCCAACCTGCTGCTGCGCTTCTGGGACGTCTCCGCCGGAGCCGTCACCATCGGCGGCGTCGACGTGCGCAACCTGTCCACGAGCGAGCTGCGCACCACCGTCACCGTCGTCCCGCAAGACGTCCACCTCTTCCACGACACGATCGCGGGCAACATCAAGCTGGGCCGCCCCGACGCCACGCACCCCGAGGTCGAGCGGGCCGCCCGCTTCGCCGGCGCACACGACTTCATCACCGCGTTGCCGCAGGGCTACCGGACGCTCTGCGGTGAGCGGGGAGCGTCCCTGTCCGGCGGGCAACGCCAGCGCATCGCCATCGCGAGGGCGCTGCTGACCAGCGCACCCGTTCTCGTCCTCGACGAGGCGGTCTCCAGCCTCGACACCGAAACCGAGCGCGCCGTGCACGACGGCCTGGCGGCCACCCGCGGAACCCGCACGACGCTCATCATCGCCCACCGGATCTCGACCATCCGACGAACCGACCGCGTCGTCCTGCTCGATGGTGGCGTCGTCGTGGCCGGCGGCACCCACGACGAACTGGTCGCCGGATCGGCGGCCTACCGCCAGCTGACGGCCGGCCAATTGGACGCACCGTGACCGTCGAGGGCATCACCCAGCGGCACCGGCTCACGGTGATCGGATCGCTGTTCCTGGTGTCCGACATCGGCTACTCCTTCTTCTTCGCCGCACTCGGCACGATCCTGCTCGGCAAGGGGACTTCCCTGCAGGACGTCGCACTGATCAATCTGCTCGGCGTGGTCTACTTCGGGCGCTTCCTCATCGGGCCCGTGGTGGACCGGTACGGCGTGGCCAAGTGGGGCCACTACCGGGGCTGGCTGATCGGCACTCAGCTCACGCTGATCGCCTGCCTGCTCGCCCTGGCCACGCTGGACCCGGTGGCGGATCTGCCCGTCGTCCTGACCGCGACCACCGTGGTACTGGTGATCTCCGCATTCCACGACACCGCCGTCAACGGCCTGTCGGTGCGTCTGCTGCCGGCAGAAGAGCGTGGCCTCGCCAACGGGATCCAGGTCGGCGCCGCCGGCCTGTCCATCCTCATCGGCTCGGGCGGCGCCCTGCTGCTGTATGCATCTGCGGGGTGGGCAGTGACGCTGGTCGTGCTGGCGGCGGTGTTCGGCGTCCCGCTCGCCGCGCTCGCCCGTTTCGCCGAACCGACGTCGCCACCGCGTGACCAGGGCGTTTCGTGGCGGGCGCTGGCCGGGCCGTTCCGCTCGCGCAGGACGGCGGCGTGGATCCTGCTGGTTGTCCCGTTCCTGGCCCTTGGCCTGTACCTGGCCACCGCGGTGCAGTCGGCGATGCTCCTGGCCGCCGGATGGGAGATGGCGCGGATCGCCCTCGTCCAGTACACGCTGGCCCCACTCGCCGGAACCGCCGCCGGCCTCCTGACCGGCGCGCTGATCACGCGATGGGGCCGCCGCCGTCCCCTGATCGTCATCGCCGGCTGCTCCGCCATCGCGCTGGCGGGCCTGCTACCCCTCGCCACCGGAGCAGGGCCTTCGCTGCTGGCCGGCGCAGCCGTCATGGCGGTCGCGATCGCCTACTCGGCCATGGCCACGTGGATCTACACGATCGCGATGGACCTGGCCCGGCCCGCGACCGCAGCCACCGATGTCACCATGCAGATCTCCGTCCTCGGCGTGCTGCGCATGCTGGCCAGCGCCGGCGGCCTCACGCTCGCCGCCATCGCCGGATACCCGCCACTCATTGCCGCATCCGTACTCCTCTCGCTCGCCGGAACCACTTGCGCCGCCCTCTGGGCCAGGCGGCACTCCCCCACTCACTGTCCGAACGTCACCTCACAGACGGGATGACCTTGACCACCAAGAACCGACGCCGGGGAACGCTCATCGCGACATTCTCCGCCACCTTCATCGCCCTGCTCGACCTCACCATCGTCGCCGTCGCCCTCCCGGCCATGCAGACGGACCTCGACACGACCATCACCGGCAGCCAATGGATCGTCGACGCCTTCTCCATCTGCCTGGCGGCCTGCATGCTGTCCGGCGGCTCACTGGGAGACCGCTGCGGCAGGAAACGCTGGTTCCTCATCGGCATGGCACTCTTTCTGGCCGGATCCCTCGCCTGCGCGCTGGCGCCAACCCTGGCCGTCCTGGTCGCCGGGCGCGGCCTGCAAGGAGTCGCCGCCGCCCTGCTCGTGCCCGGCACGCTGTCGATCATCGGGCAGACCGAACCCGACCCGGCCCGGCGAGCCCACCTGCTCGGCTACTGGGGCATGTGCGCCAGCGCCGCCGTCCTGGCCGGGCCGATCATCGGTGGCCTGCTCGTGGACGGGTTCGGATGGCCGGCGATCTTCTTGATCAACCTGCCGATCGGAGTGGCCGTCATCCTGCTCGGCAGCCGGACCATCGCAGAAAGCGCCGACCCCGAGCACGCCTCGCTCGACCCGGCGGGTCAGGTCTTGGGCATCCTCACCCTGGGGATCCTCATCTACGCCATCATCGAGACCCGCGCCAATGGCTGGGGATCGCTGACAACGATCACGTTGCTGGGGTCGGCCGCAGTCTCGGCCGTCGCCTTCGCCGTCGTCGAGTGGCGCCAGGCCAAACCCATGCTGCCGGTCAGGCTCTTCGCCGACATCCGATTCGCGACCGTGAACACCGCCTCGGTCCTGCTCGGCTTCGGCGCCAACGGCGCCTTCATCCTGCTGTCGCTGTACTTCCAGCAGGCGCAGGGGCACACCGCTCTGGTCACCGGGCTCCTGCTGGTCCCCATGACCGTCGCCATCATGCCGGCCTCAGCCCTGGCCGGACGACTGACCGCCACCCACGGCCCTCGTCTGCCCATGCTCATCGGCTACGCCCTCACCGGAGGCAGCCTGCTGGCACTGGCCACTATCGGCGGCGGTCACCCTTACCTGCTAACGGCGGTCCTCTTCGCGCTCAACGGCGTAGGCCAAGGGTTGGCGATCACGCCGGCCGTCGCCGCCACCCTGCAACTGGTCCCTCGCCAAAGATCCGGCGTCGCCTCCGCCACCGTGAACACCGCACGCCAAGCAGGCAGCGCTCTGGGGATAGCCGTGCTCGGCACGATTCTCTCCCACCGCCTCACCGAGGCAGACGAAACATCCTTTCGAGGCCTGTACGGCACCGGCATGCGCGACGTCATGCTCACCGCCGGTGCCGCCGTACTCGCCGGGGCATTGCTCCTAGCCCTCCAGAGAATTCGGCCTCCAGCGAGCCCGCATCCACGCAGACCAGCTACCGCCGAACAGGACCAGCTCCAGCTCTGACGCGTTCCATAAGGCTATTGGCGAACAATTGCCCTACCAGCCCCAAGCGTGACAACGCTTGGGGCACTCGCGGCGAAGTTCAGGGCGTCAGTCCCAGCTCGGCCAACTGAGTGGGCCGCAACGGCCGCCAGCCGCCGTGTCGAGCTTGGCCAGCTCGGCTTCGACGTCGACGTTGATGACGCCGAAGAAGTTGACGTGTCGCTGTGGCAGGGCGAGATGTGCGACAGCAGCTCAACGGGCACCTCGCGGCCCTTTGAGCGCAATTCGACCACCGCATCGGAGTAGGGGTGCTCGCCGCCGCCAACGCCGCCCGCCGGGCAGAGCTCGCGAAGCAGGCCCGCGCCATCGCAGCGGCACGCACCGCCGACGCCGCACAGCCCCCGGCCGACCGCCGGCCCGCCACCGTGGTCCGCCCCCCTGCACAACCGGCTGACCACCCTCGTCGCCAAGCACGACGACGGTTCCCGCAGCCAGCCACCAGGCACGCCCGGCCCCACGCGCCCAGTCGCGCAGCAGGCCCGCGCCACCGGCACCGCGCACCGCCGACACCCCGGACCAGCCGGAACGCACCCCGCAGGACCGGCTGGCCGACCTCATGGCCAAGCACACCAGAGGCCTGTAACCGCCCCGCCTTAGCGTAAAACGATCGCGAACGACGTTCGACTGTGTACACAAAGGAACTCCGTGGGCTGCGCCGGGATCCGGTCCGTAGCAGCCGGCGAACACCACTACAGCGAGGAGGACCTGCGCTACTGCCGCCGCTGGTTCCTGTCGGTGCCCGGGGCACGGCAGGTGGCCAAGACCATCGCCAACGCCACCTTCGCCGCCCGGCAAAGCGCCCTGTGGGGTGAGGGCACCACCGCGGTGGCCTCCGACTCCACCCACTTCTCCGCCTACGACCAGAACATCTTCACCGAGTACCACTCGCGGTACAAGCGCGCCAAACGGGGCGTGCTGATCTACTGGACGGTCGAGACCGCGGGAGCGATGGCCATCTACAGCCAGCACCTGACCTGCTCGGCTTCGGAGGTGCACGCCATGGTCGAGGGCGCGATGCGCCACGCGACGAACATGAACGTGGAGACCAACTATGTGGACTCCCACGGAGCCAGCCTCATCGGGTTCGGCATCACCCGCTTGCTGAACTTCGACCTGGTCGCCCGCTTCAAGCAGATCAACGTGATGAAGCTGTACCTGCCGGGCAAGGGCGACCGCTACGCCTACCCGCTGCTGCGCCCGGCGCTGACCCGGCCGATCCGACCCGAGATCATCGAGAACAACTACGACCTGATGATCAAGTATGCCACCGCGATCCGGCAGGGCACCGCCTCCACCGAAGCGCTGCTGCGGCGCTTCCAGGGCGAGACCACCCACCCGGCCTACTCGGCCATGCTGAAGGTTGGCTGCGCCCAACGAACGATCTTTCTATCTCGCTGGCTCCGTGACAGGGATCTGCAGCACGAGACCGAGTCCGGGCTGAATGTGGTGGAGAACTACAACGGGGTCAACGACTACATCCGCTTCGGCAAGCGCGGGGAGCTTGCCTCGAATAGGCGCGAGGAGCAGGAACTGGCCATGCTCTGCTTAATGATCTTGCAGAGCTGCCTCGGGTACATCAACACCTTGATGATTCAAGACACCATTGCCGAGCCGGAATGGGCCGACGTGCTCACCGACGTCGACCGGCGCGGCCTGACCCCGCTGTTCACCACGAACATGACCCCGTACGGGACGGTGCAGCTGAGCCCCGAGCGCCGCCTAGACCTGAGCGGGCCGCCTTCGCCACCAGAGGCGTAAAGCGCGCCGCTCCGGCGATAGCAATGGCGAAATTTCCAGCGAATATGCCCCTGACCTGGCCGTGGCAGGGGGCCATGGCCAGGTCGCCCGGGTACGGTAACTCGTGCCCGTCGGCCTGCCGGCCGTACTGCGCCTGCAGTTCGGCCAGATGCTCTGGCGAACACGCCGTGATGAGACAGCGGCCGCGGAGCCCTGGGCTGGCATAAAGAGGCCATCAGTCAGACGTCGCCGAACATACGGTTCCTGTCGCTCTCTGGAACATCAAGAGCATGAAGTGCCTGGTTCAGGGAGCCTTCCTCGAAGCCGAAGTGAGCCTTCATCGCGGCCTTGATGTCGTTGATCTGCCGGAAGAGCTGCTGCGGTGATGATTGCGGATCGTCGAGGCTCAGCTGGAAGTCGGCAAGGAGGCGCGCGAGGACCTCGTGCTCGCGCCCCAGGCGGGCGATCGTGGGCTCGAGCTCGGGCATGTGCTGCAGCAGGGCAGGGAAGAAGTCGCTGTCCTCGCTGCGGTGATGGCTGCCCAGGGCGGAGCAGAAGGTGTAGCAGAAGTCGCGGAGTTCGGGTTTGAGGCTCTGGGCGCGTTCGCCGGAGCGGATGGCCCTGCGGGCGTCCTCCAGCGCCTTTTCCAGGCGGTGGTGGACGTTCTGCAACTCCCGGTGCCAGGCGAAGATGCGGTTGCGCAGCATGACGGTGCTCAGCGGAAGTCGTGGGCGTGCTCGTCGGCCCACTGCGCGAAACCCCGGGCGGGGAGCCCAGTGAGCTGCTCGACGGTGGGCGACACGGTGGCGGGCACTCCGGCGGTGGCAGCCCACATGGCCAGGAGTTCGTCGATGATGGAGCCGGGCATGCCGTTGCGGGCCATCCGCTCGCGGGCCTGGTCCGGCGTCTCCTCGACGAAGGCGAGTTCACGACCCAGCGCACGGGCGAGGATGTCGACCTGCTCGCGGAAGGTCAGCGACTGCGGCCCGGTGAGCGAATATCGCCGACCCGCGTGTCCGCCCCTGAGCACAATCGCGGCGACGGCGGCGAGGTCTGCCTCGTGGACGGGAGCGGTCGCCGCGTCCGGGTACGGGGCACGGACCGCGCCCTGGTATCGGATCATGTCGCCCCAGTGCCGCAGTGCGTTGGAGGCGTACGCGTTGGGCCGCAGATGGGTCCATTCCAGCCCAGTGTCGGTGAGCGGCCGCTCCACGTCGGCGGGGTCGTCGTCGAGCCCGGAGACCACCACGACCCGCTTGACCCCGGCGCGTACGGCGGACGCGGCGAACCCGCCGGCCGCCCGCCCGGCGGAGAACAGGTACACCGCTTCCACGCCGGTCAACGCCGGCGCCAGCGACGCCGGCTCGCCCAGCTCGCCGCCGACCACCTGCACGCCATGCGGCAGGTCCGCGGTCTCGGGACGGCGGCTGAGGGTGCGCACCTCCGCGCCGTCCCTCCGCAGCGTGGTGACGAGGTGCCGCCCCACCAGACCGGTCGCTCCGGTCACCAGAATCATTCTTGCCGTCCTTCCGCTGTCGGCGCTTGGCCGCGGTCGCTCGCGGCAAGCAGTTTTGGTAGCTGCTCCAGCAGGCTCTCGTGCCAGGCGATCTCGGCCCGTAGGCGCGCCGTGGTGTGATCGAAGGTCATCGGCTCCAGCCCCCGCAGGTACGGCTCGGCCTGCTCGCGCTGGTGCCGCCAGGCCGTCAGCCGGGCGATCAGCGCATCGCGCCGGTCGCCGATCAGTGCCCGCAGGTCCTCTTCGGCGAGATCGTCGGCGTAGTGCAGCGCGAGATCCACCGGGTCAGGCCGCAGCCGGACCTCGCGCAGCGTCCGGTCGCGCAGCGCGATGAACTCCTCACGCCCGGCCGACGTGAGCGCGTACACCGTCCGCGCCGGACCCGCCGCCCGCTCGGTGCGGACCACCTCGATCGCGCCCTCGGCGACCAGCCGGTGCAAGGCCCCGTACAGCGAGCCCACCTTGATGTCGGTCCACAGCTCGGTGCGGTCCAGTTGCGCCTGCCGGCGGATCTGATGGCCGTGCATCGGACCGCGCAGCAGGGCGCCGAGCACGAACATGCGTGCGTCACTCACCCGGCTACTCAAACACGAGTAGCTTCGACTAGTCAAACGCGAGTAGTTCAAGCGCGGGATCGTTGGTCAGGTACGCCTCCCTCTGAGGAGTCGCGGGATAACTGTTGTTATCTGGCAAGATAGCGATCACGCACCGGGCAGGAGCTGGACGGCCGCCGCCCGGCACGCACGCTTCGTTTCCCGGTTATCTGGCAACCTTGCGGATCAGGGAGGTCGACACGGTGGATCCGGTCATCGCCGAGCAACTCGGACGCGGCCACCCGCTCGCCCGGCACCTCGACGACTTCCTCACCGATCTGGCCAACGCCGGCGCCTCCATCCACACCCGGCGCGCCTACCGCGGCGACCTGATCGCCTTCGCCGCCCACCACGGAGAGGGAGATCGCCGAGCTGACCGCCGCGCCGATCCGCACCTACCTGGCCGAGCTCGTCGACCTGTCGCCGGCCACCCGCAAGCGCAAGCGCGCCGCCGTCGCCTCCTTCGCCAAATGGGCCGGTGGTGTGGACCGCGATCCCGAAGTCGGTGAGCAGCACCCTGCCATCCGTGGAGAGCATGACGTTGGCCGGCTTGATGTCGCGGTGCACGATGCCGGCCTGGTGCGCCGCGCCCCAGCGCTGCCAGCAGCCCCGCGGCGAGCTGCACGGCGCGCTCCACCGGCAGCGGTCCCTGCGTGTCGAGGTGCTCGTGCAGTGATTGGCCGTCGATCAGCTCCATCACGATCCAGGGCAGGCCGTCGGTGACGATGTCGTGGATGGCCACGATGTTCACGTGTGCCCGCAACTGGACGGCGTTGCGGGCTTCACGTGCGGTGCGCTCCAGGCGCTTGTCCTGCTCCGCCTGCGACATGCCGGGCAGCAGCTGCAGTTCCTTGATGGCCACGTCGACGTCCAGGACCTGGTCGTGGGCGCGCCAGACCCGCCCGAACCCGCCGGATCCCAGTACGGCGATCAGCCGGTAACGTCCGCCGACCATGTAACCAGGCTGCGCCGATGTCATGATCATCCGCCCTCTTGCCCTGAATGACGGTGATCAGAATAGTCATCGGCATGGGCGTCGTCGTCCTTGATGCGATCCCGAGCCGCCGGGCCGTAGGTACCACGCATACGTACATCCCGCACTGCAGGGACGCTCAGAGTCGCCCGATTCCGTCGCAAACCAGGTCGCCGCTCTGAATCGGTCTTGCCGTGCGCTGGCTCTGCCAGACAGCGCCGGCGAACTGTTCCATCCGGATGCTCCACTCGCGAACGACGACAGGGGGGACCGTGCGATGGTGCAGGATCACCTGACCGGGACGCCGTTTGCGGAAGAACCACAAAACGTGGCGCTCGCGGTTGGCCCGGGTGACAGTCGTGTCCAGGTGGCCAGGCCGGCGATGCCCTGGAGCGTCGGCGAACGTGGTCAGGGGCGGGCTGGGCGGCCTCCAGCAGTCCTGCTCAATCCAGTGGGCGATCGGGTCGCGCTCACCGCGCGGCTGGTAGAAGGGGTCGCCAAGCCGCCAGCCGATCGCTGCGGTGAAGCGGCGGGCCGTGGCGGCGGGCGCTGATCCCGTGCCGGTTGAGCAGCACCAGGCGTCGCTTGCAGGTCACCGTGTGGCGAACGACGGAGGTGGCCACCACCAGCAGCCGCGCATGATGGTCGAGCCGGGCTTCGTCGTAGGCGTCGCGCTCGATGGCGGGCAGCCGGGCGTACTCGGCGGTGCTCAGCAGAGTGGGCGGGGCCGGGCCGGGGCGCCTGCGCAGTACATGATCCCTTACGCAGGGCCGGCCTCCTGGCCGGTGAGGCGCCCGGCCAGGTATTCCCGCTCAGCCTCGTTGCCGGTCAGCTCCAGCGCCTGTCGGTACGCGGCCGCTGCCTCGTCCGTACGCCCGAGTCGCTGCAGCAGCTCCGCCTTGATCGCCGGCAGGTACTGGTACCGGGAGAGCCGGCCGTCCTGCTCCAGCGCCTCGACCTGCGCCAGCGCGACCGCCGGTCCTTGGGCCATGGACACCGGCACGGTCCGGTTCAGCGCGACCACCGGCGAGGGCCAGAGCGACAGCAGCCTGTCGTAGAGTGCCACGATCTGCGGCCAGTCCGTCTCCTCATACGTCGGCGCCTCGGCATACAGCGAGGCGATCGACGCCTGTAGCAGGTAACGCCCCGCGCGGCCACCGCGCAGCCCGGCCATGATCAACTCGTGCGCCTCGGCCAGCGCGCCGCGGTCCCACAGCGAGCGGTCCTGCTCCTCAAGCCGCAGCAGCCGACCGCCGGCGCCGGTCCGGGTGGCGCGCCGGGCGTCGGTGACCAGGAGCAGCGCCAGCAGCCCGCGGACCTCGGGCTCGTCGGGCATGAGGTCCCGCAGCGTGCGGGCCAGGTGCAGCGCGCGGTCGGCCAGGTCGGTGCGCATGAGCGTGGGGCCGGATGGGGCCGTGTGCCCGGCGGCGAACAGCAGGTGGAGCACGCCGAGCACGGCCGTGAGCCGATCCGGCAGTTCCGCCGGGCGCGGCACCCGGTAGGGGATGCGGGCGGCGGAGATCTTTTTCTTCGCTCGGGTGATGCGGGCGGCCATCGTCTGTTCCGACACCAGCAGCGCCCGGGCAACGTCCGGTGTCGGCAGCCCGCACACCAGCCGAAGCGTCAGCGCGAGTTGCGCCTCCTGCGCGAGCGCGGGATGGCAGCAGGTGAAGATGAGCCGCAGCCACTCATCGGGGATGACATCCTCCGGGTCCATGGCCTGCCCCTCATCCGGTTTGTCCAGCTCGTCCAAGGCACGCTCGTCAACGGCCTCTTCGGGTTCCACCAGCAGCGGCAGCTTCGCGCGGAACGTCCGCTCGCGGCGAATGGCGTCCATCGCCCGACGCTTGGCCGCGGTGGTGAGCCACGCCGCGGGGTTGCCCGGGATCCCGCCGCGTTCCCAGGCCGACAGCGCCGCGGCGTACGCCTCCTGTACGCACTCCTCGGCCAGGTCCAGGTCCTGCGCGACGCGCACCGTCGCCGCGAGCACGAAGGCCCACTCGCGCCGGTGCGCATCAGCGACCGCCTGTCCTGCGTCCGTCGCAGCCGTCATCGGGCGATGGGCGCGACACTGCCCGCGACAGGCCGCACCTCGACACCGCCGCGCCCCCACTGGACGGCGGGGTTACGACGCGCCAGTTCCAGGGCGGCGTCCAGGTCGGGGGCCTCGATGATGCAAACGCCGGCGATGACTTCCTTGGAGTCGATGAAGGGGCCGTCGGTGACCACGTCGCCGCGCAGCGAGGTGGCGGTGTCGGCGGACTGCAGCGCATACGCCGTGATCATGGCGCCGGACTCGATGAGGTCGTCGGCGTGCCGCTTGCTCGCCGCCTGCTGCTCTGGCGTGTAGTCGCCGGCCTCGGCGTTGTCGAAGATGAGGATCGCGTACTGGGCCATGATGGACTCCTTGGCTGTGTGTCTGGTCGGTACGCCTCTACGTCGGACGGGCGACGCGGATTCGACAGACCGTACGCGAACTTTTCGTCAGATGCCCGGTCCAGCTCCGGCACCCGCGTGCCGGGAGGCACGGCGAGCACCCCGCCGGCGGCATTCAGCTGAAGACGTCCCCGGCTGGGGCCGCCCGATCACCTTTCACCCTGATAGTGCTGGCGGCCTGGCCCAAGACCGAACTGCCTGCATCGGCCGCCTGATCACAGCACGCGCCCATCAGGCTGCCCGCGTGGTCGCCGAAATGTGCGCCAGCGGAACACCAGGATCGGAGCCGAGGGCGGAATCCGACAACTCAACCCGAACACCGACAACAACACGCGAACGCCGACAGCTTCAACCCGCCGCAAGAGCGGCCTCATGCCCTGGCCTCCCTCTAGCGTGCCCGTTTCGCGGTGCGCGTCGGCGGGGCGGGCTTCGGCTGCGTGGTCGAGGCGGATGGCGTCCAGATGGGCTCTGGTCATCTTTTCGCTGCCGTCGAGGATGGCGTCGATCGCCGCGCCGCGGATGAGGTGTGACAGGCTGCCGATCATGCCGCTGGTGCGCCGGTGCAGGTAGTCGGGCAGTGCGGTCAACGTCCCGGCCGCGGGGTCCGGCGAACAGGCCTGTGCGTTCGACGTCGACGCCGGCGTAGACAAACGTGGCGGGCAGGCGCTCAGCGAAGTACTTCAGCTGGTCGGACACCTCGGCGCCGGCGCGGGTGGCCAGGGAGATGTGGTGGATTTCATCGACCGGGACCAGCTCAACGTGAAGGCGGACGGCGGTGACGCAGACCGCGTTGACCACGTCGGTGAGGTTGGCCGAACGGGTGACCGGCAGGCCCAGGAACCGAGCGAACTCGACGGCCACCGAGTAGGTCCGAACGTGGCAAGGTTCGCGCGGACCAGACACCGGCTGCCCCTTCCGAATGAGGTTGGCGGGAGGAACACGTGCTGGCCTGCGGCCCGTCATATTGAGCCGAACGGTTTCGGCTGAAGTTGTTCAGGTCTTGTTGCCGGTGAACCGCGTGCGCCCGGCCGACGGGTCCGCTCAGGTGAGGAGTTTCGCGAACTGGGCCATCTCGGTGGGTGGGTCGATCACCGGCTGGATGAGCAGTTCGTCGATACCGGCCTGTTCCAGGGTGGTGATGCGGGCGCGGAGGTCGTCGCGGGTACCGACCAGGGCCAGGGTGTTCATCAGCGAGGGCAGGATCAGGTCCCGATCCTCCGGCGCGATGCGTCCGAGGTAGTTGGGGTAGAGCTTGGTGTGTCGGTCGGGTGCGGTGGCGGTGGTGCCGCGCCGGTCGAGAAGCCGCCGCACCGCCTCGCGTTCCTCGGGGCCGAGTTGCTCGGCGAAGGCACGTGCCTCGGCGGCGGTATCGGCGGCGAAGGCCAGCAGCGACAGGACGAGGTGGCCGGTCGCGTCCCGGGCCGCGTCGCCGTGGGGATCCTCGTCCTCGTCGAGGATATGCAGCGCGGTGACCAGGTAGGAGTCCGTGCGGGAGTCGGGGTCGCGCGGTGTGCCATGAGCGGCGTGGCGGCGGGCGTCGTGCAGTGCCTGCCAGGCGGTGGGGTCCAGCAGGCCGAAGGAGATCAGGCCGGTGCCGCGGCGGCCGGCGACAGCGGCGGCCTTCGATCCTAGCGCGGCCACGACGAACTCGATCGGGTTGGCCGTGTTCACGTGCCCCTCGGTGTGCAGGAACCGGACGTCGCTGACCCGGTCACCCTCGCGGTACTCGATGGTGCGTCCGGCGCACAGGTCCTGCAGTGCGGCGGTGAAGCTCTCCAACGCGGCCGCCGTGGTCGGCCGCATGCCCAGCGTGCGCCGGGCGGTGTTCCCGGTGCCGACCCCGCAGATGATCCGGCCCGGCGCCAGGGCGTTGAGGCTGGCGAACCCGCTGGCGGCGGCCGGGGCCGAGCGCAGCGCCGGTGAGGTCACGCCGATGCCGAGCCTGATGCGGCTGGTGACCTTCGCACACAGTCCCAGGGCGACAAAGGGGTCGCCGTGGACCATCGGGGTGTCGTAGACCCAGAAACTATCCAGGCCCAACTCCTCGGCCTGTACGGCGAGATCCTCAACACCGGGGCTTGCGGTGACCACGACGCCTGCACGCATCAAAACCTCCAAGGGACAAAGGATCGAATCGAACGTACTCAGCCTGACATCAGACGGTGGACCGAGCACGCTGAAGTCGATTGCACAGTCGGCGCCGAGTGGCTGCGAGTGTCGTCCGACGGCATCGAAGGCGGAATCCGACAGCTTCACCTGCAACCGGCAGCCACCCATAACCCAGCAGTGTCACGATGTTTCTCAAGGTCAAGATCAAAAGAACCCAGGTATGGCTGACGCCATACGAGGAGCAAGACAGCCGCAGGTCAAGGGGCGTGGTTGTCTGGTCCGGGTGAACCTTGCATCGTCCGGACCCACCTTGCCACCGCTCGCGAAACGTTCGGAGTAACCCTGCATCTGGTGGATGCGTGGTGAGCCGTGGCGGGGTCCCTGTACGGCCTGATCTAGATGCCCCACCATGACTAACATGTCAGAGACCACGGGAGAGACGGGCGGCCAGTTACGCATTATGCGGAGCGAGCTTGACGAGCTCCAGGCGCACGCGGAACGCCAACTCAGACAGCAGGCTCGCTACGCGAAGGTCTGGTATTACGCCGACCTCGTGCTCGGGCTGCCCGCCGTGGTTCTGGCCGCAGTCTCCGGTGCAGTTGGCCTGACCTCCGCAGACGGCAGGGTTCCTGCCGCGTTCCTGGCCATCGCATCGGCCGCGTTAGCTGCTGCGACTCGCTTCCTGGACTGTGCTGGGCGAGGAGCGCACGCAGCCCGTCGCCGCAACGCCTGGCGGGGCCTGATCTATGAGGTGAAGCTGGCCCGCATCAGCAGCCGCTCCGGTGATGTTTCAGCTCTCCATGCGGATCTGAAGCGACTCTTCGACCAAGCTCAGCAGGTCCGTACTCTGAGCTACACGCCGGCAGGCGAGCCGGTTCCTCCTCCCCCGTCGGAAACCTCCCAGCAGTGAGAACCCGCCCCGAAAGTGCCATGCAAGGATGAACAAGATCGGTAGCCGTTGTTCGGACTTACCCTTCAACTCGCAGCTCGACGTGCTGCCCGCTGGCTGGGTTCGGCCGGAACGGACAGTGGTCGGGGGCGGTCTGGGTGGCGTGGACGACGGTGCTCGATCCGGACCAGACGCAGATCGACTACCGGCTGAGCGAGGGTGCGGGCTGCGATCGGGTGAACTACCGGCTGGCCGACGGCGACGCCGCGCCGGCGATGGCCGAGCAGGACAAGGGGCGCGGCCTGACGTGGATCGGGGACGGCCTTGCCGAGCTGGGATTGGCGGAGGAAGGGATCGCGGCGGGCCTGCCGTTGACCACCGAGCATCACAAGGCCGCCCGGGCGCTGCTGGACGGCTGCCACCCGGGCACCGGCGAGCGGCTGGTCGATCCGAAGAAGGCCGCGCACCCCCCTGTCGCGCCTGGCCGCCATCCCGTTGCTGCAGCGTGCTCTTGCCGCCTACGCCGCCACCCTGCGCGGCGATCGCGTCGAGCACGCCCGAAGCCAGCGTGCGGCGGCCGCCCGGGCCGACGACCCCACCCGTCCGATGCCCGGGCTGCAGCGCGAGCGTGAGCGCCGCCAGGCCTGCCGGCCGCCACCCGGCCGCGGGGTCGACCCGCGGGCCAGGCCTGAGCCGCTGGCCCGGGGCCTTCGCCGTCATCGGTGGGAGTACCTGGACCCCGTCAGCCGACGGTGAACATGAGAGTGAGCTGGTCTCTCTTCACGCTCTCGGTGCTGCCGCCCTCGTTACGGATCTTGACATTGGTGATCCTCAGTGGGCTCTGCGTGAGGACTGAGAGCTCGCAGCCACCATCGAAGCCCGTCAGGATGCACTTCTCCCTGGAGTCGTTCAAGATCACGGACCGTACGCCGGGCTGCGCCTGGAACCAATTGACGGCCGCGGTGACCTGGCCGTCCAGGTCGCATCTGTCGGCCAGGGAGGTGAAGGTTTTCTCGCACAGGACGGACGTCACATTCACTTTGCCGCTCCCCGCGTTGTACATGTCGGTTGACTCGCCCGGGAGCCTCCCCATCTCCGCAATCGTGTTCATGTTCTCCTCATAGCGCGCGTTCTCCTGCATTTCCTCGATCGCGGGCACCGCCACGGTCGCCGTGAGGATGAGTGCCAGGGCGGCGGCCGCCGCGGTGAGAACGAGGCGGACGACTTTCTTGCGTGAGCGGGCCGGGCGCCGGGACGGACCGGGCTGCTGTGCGGGCGGCGCAGGCGGCTGCGCAATGAGCGGCTCTGCCGGTGGCGGCGCGGACGTTAGCGAGAGGGTGCTCGATCCCGTGGGCGTTCGGTCCTGGACGAGCCGGGCGAACTGGGCGTGCAGATGCTGGGCTGTTGGGCGTTGCGACGGGTCACGGTGCAGGAGCGCCTTGAGCACCGGTTCCAGGGGGCCGGCGTGCGCGGGTGGAGCGGGGTCTCCGGTGACGATGGCGACAAAGATCGCCCCGGTGCTC
Organism: Nonomuraea sp. B19D2; assembly: GCF_040137845.1. NCBI lineage: Bacteria > Bacillati > Actinomycetota > Actinomycetes > Streptosporangiales > Streptosporangiaceae > Nonomuraea > Nonomuraea sp. B19D2. Next base: position 42,273 of record NZ_JBEFAK010000062.1, read on the forward strand.
GCCCCCTGGAACGGGGGGTGTCCTTCCACCGCGGTGTACAGCGTCGCACCGAGCGACCACAGGTCGGAGACGGCCGTGACCTTCTGCCCGAGCACCTGCTCGGGCGACATGTAGACGGGAGTGCCGCCCGCCTGATGAGCCGCGCTCAGGGCGTCCAGCACCTGTAGCCCGATCTGCGCGACCTGGCGGGGCGGCAGCGATCCCTGGGCCGTCAGCAGGTCCTGCAGGGAGCGCCCGCGCACCAGTTCCATGATGATCCAGGGGCGTCCGTCATCACCGGTGACGCGGTCGTGCACGGTGACGATGCCCGGGTGCTTGAGCCGGGCGGCGGCGCGTGCCTCGCGATCCAGCCGGGCGATCCACTCCTGCCGCTGGGCGCCGTCCAACTGCTCGGGCAGATCCAGTTCCTTGGCCGCCACCTCGCGCTTGAGCTGCTCGTCATGGGCGCGCCAGACCGCTCCCATCCCGCCCCTGCCCAGCAGATCGGTCAACCGGTACCGGCCCGCCACCACCCGTCCGTCCGCCATCTGGCGCGAACCCTCCTGCCTCAGCGGTTCCAAGGGCGACACCCACCCCTCACGGCAACGGGCATCTCTTGTCGACGGGTTGAGATCATCTCACTGACTACCAATTGGCGTCAGCAGCAAGCCACCCCGCGCCCGGCGAGTTTGTGGGGCCATTCCTGACAAGGAACCCGGGCAGTGACACCGCTGAAGATGACTTCGACCGCCGGGCCCCGTCGGCCGGGGACAAGGACCGAGGCTGCGACAAGGATGCCCGTGATGGCGAGGTACGTGACCACGAAGACGACCGCTGACCTCGAGATTCACGTGCGTAAGGCCCAGCCGTTGTGATCGGGAGGACACCCCTCCCGATCACAACACAGCCGTGTCCGTGACGGCCGGGCGCAGCGGCCGCCAGCCGCCGCCGTCCAGCTTGGCGAGTCGGCTTCGACGTCCACGGTGATCACGCCGAAGAAGCTGATGTTCTCGCTGTGGGCCGGGGAGATGTGGGCCGGCAACTCGCCGGGAACGTCCCGGCCGGCCGTACGGTCGTCCACGCGATGACCAGGTTGGTCAAAACGCTCAGACGCCCTCGCTCGCGCGCCACCGGCACAACAGCACGTACACCTGACGCCGCGAGATGCCCAGCACGGTCGCCGCCGCGTCCGCGGCCGCCAATCCCACCCGCGGCTGGATGACGGTGGGCTCGCAGAGAGGGGTGGGATAAGCGGCTTGACCTGCTGCGGCGGACGACGTGCCGGTCTAGGATCGAGTCGTGATCGGTTTCCCGGAGATGCTCATCGGCCTCACCGTCATCGCCGTCATCGTGGTGGCGATCGTCAGGGCGAGCGCCCGAGGCAGCCGGCCACCTGTCTTCCTGCCGCCGGATGAGCTGGACCACCAGCTACGCAGCCTGGTCGCCCAGGGCAAACGCATTTACGCGATCAAGCTGCTGCGCCAGCACACCGGTATGGGTCTCAAAGAGGCCAAAGACGCGGTGGACGGCCTGGCCGTGGGACGTCCCATCAACCATCCGGCATTGCACCGCCCGCCGACCGCACCTGCAGCTGCACCCCAGGCCGACCTGGCTGCCCGGGTTCGGCAGCTCAAGGAGGCCGGACGCAGCGAACAGGCCGTTCACCTGGTGCGCGGCGAAACCGGCATGACCGAGGACGAGGCACTCCGCTTCCTCGACGCCCTCTGAATTCCGACAAAATATATGAAACGGCACAGCTTGCCTGCACCGTAGCGTTACCCGCCGGCAGGGCACCGCCATCGCCGCAGACCCGGGTGGGAGCCCTCACGCTGGTGTTTTTGGTGATCCGGATCTCTGCTTTCCCCTGTCGGCCCTGTGCGCATTCGGCCAGCGAAAGTGCACTCGCTGTTCATCCTGGACGCTCTGCACCGGCTGGACGCCAAGGAGCAGCCGGAGGTCCTGACGACGGATACGGCGTCGTATTCCGACATTGTGTTCGGTTTGTTCGCGATCTGCGGCTACCAGTTCGCGCCCCGGATCGCCGACATCGGCGACGCTCAGCAGTGGTGGGTCGACCCCGCCGACGTCGGAGCGGCCGACAAGCGCACCACCCCGGCGGCCGCCGGGTACGGACGGTTGACCGAGCTGAACCTGCGCCGGGTCAACATCGCTTTGATCAAGCAGCGGTGGCCGCAAATGCTCCAGGTCGCCGGATCGTTGGTTACCAACAAGGTCCGCGCCTACGATCTGATCAAGGTGATGACGGCCGACGGCCGCACCACCGGCCTCGGACACGCGTAGCTTTTGAGGACCGACCTGGGGCATCGCGGAAGCGGCAAGATCGACTGCTCGCGTCTCGATAACGATCATTTCCGCGATCCACACACAGTCACCACCCTCACTCACCGTGAGAACTGGGTCAGTTCAGATCTTCGTTGATCGTCCAGCCGCGGCTACCGCCGATCTTGGCAAGCTGCCGGCGCAGCACCGCGATCCGCTCACGCGCGTCCGGCCCCGCGATCCCAATCGTGATGCGCTCACCGGTCGCGTGACAACTGGTCCGCCGATCCCCCGCCGCGACCCGGCACGCCGCGTTGATGGCGGCTCGCAGCCGGGCCACTTTCCGTGGATCACCCTGCCCGCCGAACCCTTCGATCGTCACCGACGAGAACAGCGGTGCGAGGCGCAGGCCGTCCCGTCGCTTGACAGCGTCCAACTCTTCCTGATCGGCACTCAGATCCTTCAAGATCCTGTCCTGGTCGACCGAACTGATCGGCCTGCGGCCGAGCCAGTCCGGCCAGCCATCCGGCCGAGTCGGCACCACCCGCACCGGCTCGAACGGAGGCGGCGCAGCCGCCCCACCGGTCTCATCCTCACCATCGGCGGCCACGCTGTCGCTCAACCAGTGCGCCAGCTTGTGATCTTTTCCTGATCGTACCGGTCGTATCCAGCCGACGACCTACAGATAGGACAGACCCGTGGGCGCCCCATCCACACACCCCTTCGCAACCCTGCCTGACCTGCGGCGGAGGCTTATCGTTCAATTCCGGCCGGATAGTCCCAAGACCCCGGTCATGCCCACACGACAACCCGTTACGCTACTGTTGGTATCGATACTTTGGGTAGCGAAACTGCTGGGCTGAGGAGGACACATGAGCGAGGTCACCAATACGGAGCGGCCACCGCTGGGCATCAGGTTGCTGCGCGCCCTGGGAAAGGAGCCGGACTGGTCGGCGATGACGGAGGAGGAACTGATCGCCTTCCAAGACGCAGAGAACCGCAAGCGGGCATCCCGTCTGGCGCGGCTGATCACCGGGTTTCCGGACCGCGGCGCCGCAATCCGGTGGCAGGAGGTGGCGCTGCCCGACCGCACGCTCCAGGTCCGGATGTACCGGCCGTCACCCGGACACGACAACCTGCCGCTCGTGCTCCACGTACACGGAGGCGGATTCGTGGGCACGGCGGTGCAGAGCGACTGGGTGAACAGCCACCTCGCCGCGCAGCTGCCCGCAGTCGTCGTCTCGGTCGAGCACCGCCTCCTCGGCCCGAAGACTCCGCTGTCCGCAGCTGTCGACGACGGCTGGGACGTACTGCGGCACGTGGTGCAGCACGCCGCACAGTGGGGAATCGACCCGGCGCGTATCGCCGTGTTCGGTGAGAGCACCGGCTCGATGGTCACCGCCCTGGCCGCGATCCGGGCCAGAAGCTCCGGCCTCATCCTCCGGGCGCAGGTGCTGGTCAACCCCGCTGTCGACCTGACCTCGACGGGGTTCGACCACGTCTCGATCAGCCAGCATGCCCACAGCCCGACCCTCACCGTGACGCAGATGCGGCTGCTCCTCCGGTTCGCCGTGCCGCCTGGAACGGATCCGCGTGCCATGTCGCCGCTGTACGCCGACGACCTGAGCGGACTGGCCCCAGCGCTCGTGGTGGTGCCCACCATTGACCCGGTGGCCGATCACGGCCGCTGTTACGCCGAACGACTGCGAGCGGCCGGGACGCCCGCGCGGCTCACCGAATATCCCGGAGCGACGCACGCGTTCCTCAGCATGCCGGGCGTGGTGCCGCAGGCGAAGGCCGCCCGAGCGGAGATCGCCGAGTTCCTCCGGGACACCCTCGCTGGGTGACGGCTCCCGGCGTGCCGGCGCCTGCATCCTCTTGGCCAACCACCTGGAACTGTTGACCGTCTGGGGCCTGATCCTGCTGCGCACCCTGGAGCGCCGGCACCTACTCCGGCGACGTCGACGACAACAAAGCGCACTTGCGCGGGCCTGATCGGCGCCCTCAAACGAGGGCTGCTGTCCCGGCTGGCCGGCGCGATCTCACACCCGGAAGCGCAGAGCGGTGGCCCGCCCGATACCCGATCCGGCGCCGGTCACGATGACGCTGCTGTCTTTCAGGCCACTGTTGCTCATGCTCCGCTCCTTCGCGGTCGTACGTCACGGATTGCGGTCTCATCAGTGCTACGAGAGCCGTTAACTGGACACACCCACATGAGACCGAGGGAGAGCGTGTCTGCGGGGCTGGGTTACTCCTTCCCAGGAACGCAGGATTGTGTGGCCTGCCTGAGGTGACGGACGATCAGGGCGTAGCTCTGGCGGGCCTTGTCGGCGTCTTTCATGTCGTATGCGTGATCGGCTTGTGGGACGTCGAAGTGCTCGGCGAGCGCGCCGGCTTTGCGGAGCCGCTGTGCGTATCGCTCGCCTTCGGCGTGGAGGAGGTCGAATTCGGGGGTGATGACGAGCGCGGGGGCGATCCCGGTCAGGTCCGCGATGTCGCCCGGGTGGGCGGGCGAGGCCAGGTGGTGGGCACGCAGGTCCGGGTCCGGTGCGTAGGCGTTGTCGAAGACTTCACCCATCCACGGACGCAGCATCGGCTTGGCGATGACCGAGCGCTTGTCCTTGCCTGGCGTGACCAGGTCCAGCGGCGGATAGTGCAGGACCTGCAGGGCGATCTTCGGCCCGCCCTGCTCCAATGCCTGGCGGGCCACCGCCGCGGCCAGTGCGCCGCCGGCGCTCTGGCCGCCGACCGTCAGTCGGGTGCCGTCCCACCCATGCTCCGTTCCGTGTGCGGCCACCCAGCGGACGGCCTCGAAGGCCTGGCGGGGCGGTGCCGGAAAGCGGTTCTGCGGCGCGACGGCGTAGTCGACGTTCACGACGACGACACCGGCCTCGGCGGCCAGGTATCGGCACAGCGCGTCGTCGAGTTGCACTCCACGCATGACGAACCCGCCGCCGTGGAAGTTGACGTAGACGGGCGGGCACGGATCCTGGCCAGGCGGACGGTAGACGACCGCACACGCGGGCGCGATGGACGTCGGAATCGTGATGTTCCTGGTGTTTCCAGGGATCTCCGGGAACATGACTGCCTTGCGCCGGGTGGACAGGCCGGAGGCGACCGTGGCCAGCCCCTGCATCGCCAGCGCCACGGTGGCGGCGACCCGTGGCGTACCAAGAAGGGACATCTTTCCTCCATCGAGATTCTGCGCTGGACGGGCCGTGTCTACGTGGCTGGTGCTGGGTTCTGGATGTCAGAGAGCAGGCCGGGCTGGAGCGCCCTTTCGAGATCGGCCACGGTCCATGCGCCGCCCTTGGTGATGGAACGGTAGGGCCGTTCCGGGAAGGCCCGTTGCACCAGGCCCCCCATCAGGTGAAACACCTCACCGTTGATCTGCGCGGCTTCGTCTGTGCACAGGTAGATGATGGCCGGCACGATGAGTTCCGGGTCGGGTAGGGCGTGGGCTTTGCCGCCGGTCTGCTCGGCCCCGAATTTGTCGCGCATTTCGTTGACGCGGCGACCGTAGCCGAGAGTCACCCGCGTCTCGGCGGCAGGAGCAATGGCGTTTGACGTGATGCCGTCGCCCGCCAGTTCCCGGGCGAGTGCTCGGGTGAGGCCGATGACGGCGGCTTTGGCCGTGCCGTAGTTGGCAGCTGTGGCACGCCCGTGCGTCGCCACCCCGGATGAGAAATTGATGATCCTGCCGGATCCCTGCTCGCGCATATGGGGAAGTGCTGCTTGGATGCAGCCGAAATGGCCCTTCAGGTGCACGTCGAGGACGGCGTCCCAATCCTGTTCAGGCATGTCGAAAATCATGTTGTGGCGGAAGATGCCGGCGACGTTGACGAGGATGTCGAGGCGGCCGAAGGTGTCCACGGCCGTCGTGATGAGGGCCTGTCCGCCGTCCATGGTGGCGATGTCGCCGGTGTCCGGGACCGCGGACCCGCCCCGCTCCAGGATTTCCTGGACGACCTGGCTGGCGGGGCCGGCGTCCATGCCCGCACCCTCGGGGTCGACGCCTAGGTCGTTCACGACGACACGCGCGCCTTGGCCGGCCAGCCCTAGCGCGATCGATCGGCCGATACCACGTCCGGCGCCGGTGATCGCGGCTACTTTTCCGTTGAGTAGGTCGCCCATTACGCCCTCGCCAGTGTCGGCATCAGGGGTGACAACTCCGGCAACGGCCACATCCCCGGATGGAACAGTGCATCCCCTGGGACAGGGTGGGTCAGGATCGAGATGGTCCGGCCCTGGACCAGGAAGTGCTGGCCGTTGACGGTGGCCGCCGTGTCGCCACCGAGGTATACGGCCAGTGCCGCGGCCGTTTCCTCGTCCGCGGGTTGCGGGTGCCGCGGCGTGACGATCATGTTGACCGTGACCCCGTACCTGCCGACGTCTCGGCAGACCACGCGGGTGAATCCGGCGATCCCGGCCTGCGCCGCCACGAAATTGGCCTGGCCGACGGCCCCCTGCAGGCCCTCCTCGGAGGCGAGGTTGACGATGCGGCCTGACCTCTTGTCGCACATGCGCGTGGTCGCCGCCTTGGTGCAGGTGAAGAGCGCGCGAAGGTGGCCGTTGACGACGGCGTCCCAGGTCTCCTCCGACATGCCGGCGAAGGGCGCATCGTGAAGGGGGCGGGGCGTGTTCACCAGGAGATCCACGCCGCCCAGGCGATCCACGGCCGCCTGAATGAGCCGTTCCGCGCCGGCTGTCGTGGCGACATCCTCCTCAGCGCAGATGAGGGTCCCGCCTGCCTCTTCGATCTGGGCGGCGACGTCGGGTGCGAGCCTGTTCGCGACGACTCCGGCCCCTGCTTGCGCTGCCTGGATGGCGATGGCTCGCCCCAGGGCTGTGCCGGCATCCGAGACGACGACGGCCTTGCCGTTCAGTGCATCCATCGGTTCTGACTCCCTACGGGTAGCGGCTGGTCACCAGGCGACCGGTAGTTCGTGGACGCCGTAGGCGGACATGTCGTGCCGGAACTTGACTTCTTCCAGCGGTACGGCCAGGCGCAGGCCCGGCAGCCTGCGCAGCAGGCTGGGCAGCGCGACCTGCAGTTCCACGCGTGCCA